>CAILYI010000019.1 GCA_903838415.1 uncultured Anaerolineae bacterium
CCCTTAAAAAATGCCCAATGGAAATTTGGATATTATCCCATACCAGATGATATTCCTTCCAATCAACAAGAATTTATTAAAGGCAGCAGAGCGTATAGTACCGATGGATACTGGTTTTATGATTGGGTGGCACCCAAATGGCTAAAAAACCTGGCTGCCGACCCGGATAACATCCCTTCAAAAAAACAATACAAAGCGTTAATCAGGTGGCTGGAACGGCAAGATCTATCTTCTCCCAGTTGGAAAACCTCTCACATAAGTTGGTTTTACTATAATAGGCAATCGAAAAATAATGTCTCTGAGTTTTATTACTTATTACAAAATGCAAAATGGTTTCCAACAACGAATGGATTTCAAAGACCCTCTGAAGTATTCATTAACAAGCCAGCAATTAGAGAATTCTTCGGCAACACATTAAACTATTCATTGTTGAAGCTTGATGAACATGTTGAAAAATTCCTCAATTTGCGCACGGAAGCCACAGCCAACCAATTTTTAGGTTTATTAGGTGACCTTGCTTTACAACCTGCCAAGACAATAAACCCGAAACTGGTGAATAAGATTTACTCATTTATTTCTGACCGTGTCGACAAAGATATTCGGGCGGAATTTGAGAAAAACGCCTGGATATTATCCACAAAACCTATCCCTGAGTGGGTCAATATTAAAAAGGCAATTTGGCATGATCTCCCACTCGGATTCGAGGGAACTGCATATACTGATATTTCATCCCAGTATGATCAAAAGTTGCAGACATTTTTTGTCAAGCAACTGGGGGTCGCAGATAATCTTGATGATGAATCCTTTGGACAGGCCCTTATTAACCTGAACCAGTTGTCTTCGCCGCAGGCAATTCCTGTGGAAACTGCGCTGGAAAAGATCTTCCCTGTACTACTCAAAATAGCGAAAAGCCCGAATAAACCAGGTTGGTGGGAAAATACCATCTCGAATGCTCGTATTTGGACTAAAGGCGACAAATTTTACCCGCCATCAGAAGTGTTTATCCCAGACGATGGTGAACTTCAAAAGAAAATGGCACAGGTTGGAATCCAGTTTGCGTGGCGGCCATACAAGGAAACATTTGCTGACTATATGCTTCTTTATCAGGATTTTGGCGTGCAATCACTTGTGGACAATGTTGTGATCACTCCAAAGCATGGAAAAATTGAAACTCAAAACGGAGAATATTGCTTTCTAACAAACGGTGCAAAAATAGTTATTTGTTTTTATTTGCGAAATGAAGCCGGGATCGATTCCCGAAAAACATATGAAACGCTGAAAACGGATGGGAAAATCGAAGCTCTATTACGAACCCGCGAAGTTCAGGTTCCCACCCTGAATACAATTTTCGAACTGAACGGAAAATCTGCTAGTGATCCTGATGCCCCCGCATTCTGGGATAGGGATAATCATACGCTATTTATTTCTAATCATTCTCTGGATGAATTGGAAACTGAAATACCGTCTTTAATCGCGCGTCGCCTGGTGAACATGCAGTTGGCCAAAAGCTTGGAAAATTTTATTGGCGGGATATTGGGCTGCTCAACTGAAAAATCAAATAGGATTATCGATAAACACAATTGGAATATGCCTGAAGAAGAACTGGCCTGGATCAATATGGTATTGGGAACTCCCATACCTGAAGAACCAAAACCTGAAGAACCAAAACCTGAAGAACCAAAACCTGATGGACCAAAACCTGATGGACCAAAACCTGATGGACTAAAACCTGATGGACCAAAACCTGATGGACTAAAACCTGATGGACTAAAACCTGATGGGCCCAAACCCGATGGGCCGCCTCGTAAAAAACCCGTTCGCAGACTTATTCGCAAGCCCAAGCCTCGACTTGGTAACCCCAAGATCCCGAGGCCCAGAATGGTTTCGTACCTAGAAAACGCTGATGGCGATTCTGACCCCGGCACTGATGGTGGCACTTCCGAAAGATCAAAAGAGATCGGCGATGCTGGTGTGAATAAGATTATCGAATACGAAAAATCACATGGACGCAACCCTACTTTTCTCGGCCAGACCCATGAAGGCTGGGACATCGACTCGGAAGGGAAAGCTGATGGTATCGAGGCCATCCTTGGAAACAAGAACATCCGCAGGATTGAAGTAAAATCGAAGGAAGGGTTATGGGATGGGTGGGGAGTCGGCTTAACGTTTAGCGAATTCAAAGCCGCTCAACAATTAGGCGATGATTATTACCTGTATGTGATCGAAAACGTACTAGACCCTGACGATCATACGCCACCTTACATATTTAAGAATCCAGCTGCATTGGTAACAGATTATCGTTTCGATGACCACTGGAAAAAATTCTCCATTTGTGAAGATAGCATTCCAGGTGGAGAATCGCATCAGCCTGACGATTCTGGCATCTAAAGGAACCTATGGCTAACCGCCCACTCTTCGTCCCAAAATCGACAGGCCCTGCCTTTGTGGCTGAAGTTTCGTTGGAGTTCACCTGGGTTGCCGGGATGGCTGCCTCGCAGAAACGCAAAAATGTAGTTTCGCTGCACAAGGCTGCTTTCCAACGTGGCTATGACACTGTGCTTGAAATCTCTACTAAGTCACAGGTCCCGCTTGGAGAGGCGCTCAGCGCATTTAGCCTGATGCTGGACCTGCGAGGAACAGGAAAGCTGTGTGTGGAAGCGGCCTTTCAGGGCAGCAAGGTCTTTGAAAATGGCGGACCATACAGCGAATTCTACAAAATGACCGGGCGCGAAATTCGCGCCGATGAGCGCCTGCGCAACTCCGGCCGCCTGTTGGGCTTCGACCTGGCGGGGCAGAAGTGGGGGCTGGAACCCAAAACAGCCTTCTATGACTGGCTGTACCTGACAGCCCTCATGCAGAACCCGGCGCTTTCCAGCCAGATACTGGACTTTGAAGGCTTCACGGATATCGAATTCAACCCGGAAAAATCCATCAACTGCCAGGCGCGGACCGCTGCCTTGTTTGTGTCAATAAAGCGCCGTGGGATTTTTGAAGAAGTGCTACGCAGCAAAACTGACTTTTTGAACGCCTTCAACCCTGGGCAAAAAGAAAAGCCAGATGTAATGAGCCAAACAAGGCTTTTTTAAGCATCTACTGGATTGTTCCAACTAAACATCAGCAGAAAGCTATACTTGCCAACGTTATCATCTATTTTGCAGAATATGAATTATGTGCACGCCATTATTAAGACTTCTTCACGCAATTAACAATATTAACTTCAGGTAGGGAAAATGGCTAAACTAATTGCAAAACGATATGAATTCCTCTTCTCCAGCGACC
>CAILYI010000020.1 GCA_903838415.1 uncultured Anaerolineae bacterium
CATAAAGGGATAGTAAAAATCAAGATCTGTAAAGCAACTGCTCCAGGTTGATGGCTGCATTCAAGTCGCGGTCAATCACAAACCCACAGTGCTCACACTGATACTCGCGCTCGCCCAGGTTCATGACCAGTTTTACCTGACCACACTGCGAACATCTTTTGGTGGATGGATAAAACCGATCTGCCAGGAGCACTTCACAGCCATACCAAAAAAGCTGTGCTAAAGGGCGAAAACATCGACTTGAGCATGAACATCAAAGAACGCCCGTTTATCGAATGCTCCGGGCGCGTCAACTTCCCGGATGGAGAAATTTTTACCGGACCGGTGGAAGACTCAGTCAACGGCTGGGTTCGTTTCAAATATCCGGCCATCAACGCCGGGCAGGAAGTGACCGATATCGAATTGTGGTTTGAAAATGGCAAAGTGGTCAAAGAAAAAGCCAGCAAAAACCAGGAACTGCTGACCGCCCTGCTGGAAACCGACCCCGGCGCCGCTATGTGGGTGCATGGGGCATCGGCACCAACTACGGGATTCAGAAATTCACCAAGGATATGCTGTTTGACGAAAAAATTGGCGGTACCATCCACCTGGCAGTTGGAGCAGGCTATCCCGAAAGCGGCTCGAAAAACGAATCAGGTGTCCATTGGGATATGCTGTGCGACATGACCGACGCCGAAATCAGTCTCGACGGCGATTTGTTCTACCAAAACGGCAAACCTGTCATCGAATAACCGAATATCACGACTCAACAAAAAATGGGAGCAATTTACGCTCCCATTTTTTTGTTAAGTCACACAGCTTACGGACAATCTTTGGTAAAAGTGACCTGCTTGGCGAATAATTCCTTGGGCGTGCGCCCCACCACGTCCCCGGTTTTATTCAACCCAACAAACTGATACTCAAACCAGCCGTGATCAAAACGGACATCCGGATTCACATCCAGCGCAGAAATCTCGATGGAGAAATTGCCTTTTTTGTCGCTGTCCATATCGCCAGCCGCATACCACTGACTCGGAATCGAGTTGAGTTTGTCGATCATGCGATAGTAAAACTGAGTCTTGACAATATAAGCGCTCAGAGCGGTGGTGGTGAAAGTAATGGCCGAAGGCGAACATTTTAATGAAAAAGCGTCGCCTGAACGACTGAAATTGCCCAAAACATCCGCGCCAACCGCCGGGGGCGAAGTGGGCGTGGCCGGTATTTCGGGCGCTGAGGTGGCTGTCGGCTCGACGGGCGCGTTCGTTGGAACTTCGGTGGCTGGCGCAGCCGCAACAGCGGGGGGTGCATCAACAACTGCCGGAGCCGCCGGGGCCACCACCGTCACATTGACAATGATCGGCTGCGGGGCAACCGGCGCGGCGGTCGGCGCGGCGCTGCAAGCGGATAAGATCAATAAAAGGAATCCTAAAATTAGTTTTTTCATGTCAGTTCTCCTGTATATAAATTCTATGGGCAATGCGCCATTATTTCATTGCCCCATTTGGCCTATTTTTGGACACAGGTACTCCAAATTGATGACAAATATCAGTATTGCGCCGGGCGCATGGCAGGTATAATCTGGCGCATGATGACTCCAGCCGAAATAGAGCGCAAGCTCGACCAAATCTTATTAAAAGTAACGAAACCGGGCCGCTATGTCGGCGGTGAAATGAACATCACCGTCAAAGATTGGGACCAGATCGAAACCAAAGTCGCCCTGGTATTCCCCGATATCTATGACATTGGGATTTCCAACGTTGGCTTAAAAATCCTGTATGACCAGGTCAATATGCGGAATGACGCCCTGGCTGAACGCGCCTACGCTCCCTGGCGCGACATGGAAGAACAGATGCGCCTGAGCGGAATCCCGTTATATTCGCTCGAAACCTACCACCCGCTGGCCGCATTCGACTTAATCGGCTTTTCCCTGCCCTACGAGACTCTCTACACCAACTGCCTGAACATCCTTGATCTGGCTGGGATTCCCGTCAAATCAGCTGAACGCGACGAGCGCCACCCGCTCATCATCGCCGGCGGGCACTCGACGATGAATCCCGAACCGATGCACGCCTTCATCGACGCCTTTGTGATTGGCGAAGGCGAGGAAGTCATGCACGACATCATCGACGCGATTCAGCGGGTCAAAGGGCGTCAGACAGGCGGCAATGACTTGCAGCCTGTGGCTTATGACCGGGAAGCAATTCTCCGCGAACTGGTGAAAATCCCCGGCGTCTACGTGCCCTACTTCTACGAAACCAGCTACTTCGACGATGGAACCGTCCAGGCCACGCTGCCCACCATCCCGGAAGCTCCAAAACTGATCACCAAGCGCATGGTGGCCAAACTCCCGCCGCCACCCATCAGCTTCATCGTTCCCAATATTGAAGCCGTCCATAACCGGGTATCCGTGGAAATCATGCGCGGCTGCACGCGCGGCTGCCGCTTCTGCCACGCCGGGATGATCAACCGTCCGGTGCGGGAACGCTCCGTTGCAGAAGTCGTCCAGGCTGCAGAAGACGCCATTCACTCCACTGGGTTCGAGGAACTGGCTTTACTATCCCTTTCGTCTAGCGACTATACGAATATTTTAGAATTAGTGACGGCCATCGGCGACCATTTTGCCGAAAAACACCTGGCCGTTTCCCTGCCATCCCTGCGCATCGAAACCGTTTCGGTGGATTTGATGGATAAACTGCGAGATCGCCGCGGAACCGGCTTCACCCTGGCTCCCGAAGCCGCCACGGAACGCATGCGCCGCATCATCAACAAGTTCATCCCTGACGATCAGCTGCTCGAAACTGCCCGCGCCATCTACTCGCGCGGCTGGACCACCATCAAGCTATATTTCATGATTGGGCACCCCTCCGAAACGCTGGAAGATGTTCAGGCGATTGCCGACTTGTGCAAAAAAGTCCTGGCGGAAGGGCGAAAAGTGATCGGTTTTAAGGCCAAAATCAACGCCGGGGTGAGTACCTTCGTCCCCAAACCGCAGACGCCTTTCCAGTGGGTTTCCTGCGATACACCGGAACAAATCACGCTCAAGCAAAACCTGCTTAAACGGGAATTGCGCGACAAAAACATCAAGCTTTCATGGACTTCGCCCGAAGACACCATGCTCGAGGCCTGGCTCTCGCGCGGCGACCGTCACATCAGCGATGTAATTTACAGCGCCTGGAAAAATGGCGCGAAGTTCGACGCCTGGCAGGAAGAACGCCGTTACGCCATCTGGACAGCCGCTTTTGCGGAAAACGGCCTGGATGCCGATTTTTACACCCACCGCCCGCGCCGCACCGACGAAGTTTTTGCCTGGGATCACATCACCGCCGCCGTGCGCAAAAACTTCCTGTTTCAGGATTTCCGTCAATCGCTCGAAGGCCAAATCCGCGTGGATTGCCGCGAACATTGTTTCGCCTGCGGCATCCTGCCCACTTTCAACGACGTGCGCCGCGAAAATCCCGGCGATCACTGGAAGTGCCCGGAAGTTCCCGCGAAAAGAATGAGCGACAATCAGCTGCCGGTGCTCAGCGGAGAGTAAGTTTGAATTTCCATATCAGAGTCTGGGATGTGATCGTCGGGCTGCCAGCCGGGGTTTTGATCTTCATGGGCACGGTGTTGTTCAGCACCCTGGCCAGCGTTCAAGCCAAGGTGCCGGTTTTCGTTCCCTACCTGATTCTGATGGCTGTCACGCTCGTTGTTGGCCTGCTGGCGGGCATCACCCGTCTGCGGCAGGGCCCCGCCACCGCCCTTTCAGCCGGAATCGTGGCGGCCGTTATTTTTGGCTATTTATGGCTCTCGGCACGCCCCGGCGACGAATTCAATCCGCTGGTGATCGGTTTGCCAGGTATACTCACTTCCATCATCCTCTGCCCGATAGGCGGTCTGCTGGGCACAAAATTGAGAAAAATCCAATGAGAATTCGCATCACCTTTACAAAAACCGGCGCGCTGCGCTATATCGGTCATCTTGACCTGCACAAACTCTGGGAACGCACCACCCGTCGCGCCGATGTGGCGTTGATGTATAGCCAGGGCTACCATCCGCAGCCGAAAATTCAGCTGGCATCGGCTTTGCCGCTCGGGTTTTCGTCACGCTGCGAACTGGTGGATATGTGGGTGGATGGCGAACTCGATTTAACGGCGCTGCCCGCGCGCTTTACCAAGGCCGTCCCGCCGGGCTTGCAGATTTTGAACGTCGAAACGGTGGATGAAAAAAGTCCCCCACTGCAGACGCAGGTTGTCTCCGCTGAATACGACGTGACCTTGTTCGACGAGCTTGATCTGGCCGGACTCAGCCAAAGCCTGGCCACCATTATGGAAGCCGCATCCCTGCCCCGTGAGCGGCGTGGAAAAGCCTACGACCTGCGGCCTTTAATCGAGGCAATGCGCCTGCTCGAACCCGACGCCGAAAACCATCCGCGCTTGTGGATGCAGCTCGCGGCCCGCGAAGGGGCAACGGGACGACCCGAGGAAGTGCTGGACGTTCTGGGGATACGGTATGAAGGCACGCGGGTCGAACGCAGTCGGTTTTTATTCAAAGATGCGGCATAACCCCAATTCAAGTTACAGCCACTTTACAGTCGAGATTCGTCCAATTCATCTATGCTATAATCAGTGCTGTTAATGGGGATGCCAGGCTTCGACGGGAGAGGCTGGCTCCGGAATGCGAGCCGAGAGGTGCCGAACTCGAAAAATCCGCACAAAAAATCAAGTGCCAACCACACTTCCTTCGCCGCTATGCCCCTCGCTGCCTAATAAGCAGTAGAGAGTAAACGGCCCGTCTCAAATGAGGCGGCGTTCACCGTTCCCGCTCTCCGCCCGGAGAACGAGTGGGCGTCAAAATGGCAGAGTGCCGCACCGCCACGTCACTAACGGTGTGAAAGAGGGCTTTCGGGTCTGAGTGAATGGCTGCAGGTGAATTTTGCCAGATGAGTTGCCTGCGGCGACACGATCAACTGGCTACGCGCGTAGATTTCCGGTGGTCGAATTTTTCGGACGCGGGTTCGATTCCCGCCATCTCCACAACAAGATCTTCAGGGGACATCCCTTGAAGATCTTTGTGTTAACCATGTGTGAAGGGTTTTAGCTGGTGACGGCATGAACCTTGCGATTACGCAATGAGACGAAGTTACTATTATTTCTCTCATTGCATTAAACCCTGCTTATGCTAAAATATCCACGATAGAATTTTCCAGGCAACAGTAGATTCTCAATGCAGAGGAGAGAACTCATGAAAGTTTTAAGACCGTTTTTTATGATTGTATCGCTCATACTGGTGGTTGGAATGGCGTGCAGCCTGTTTTCAGCAACGCCTGCACCAACCGATACCGGCAGTGACAACCCCACCAGCGAACCGGCAAATACCAGCGAACCGGCAGCTTCAGCTGAGAGTCAGTCTAGCAGCGGCGGCGAAATCAGCAATTTGAGTGACGCACAAAATGCTGTCATCCAGATTGAATCGCAGGGTACCTTTGTCGACCCACAGGTTGGCTTGGTGGTGAACGGCGCCGGGCGTGGCTCAGGGTTTATCATCGACCCTTCCGGCATCGCAGTTACCAATAATCACGTTGTAACCGGCTCAGCGCTGCTCAAAGTCTGGGTGGGCGGTGTGGAACACAATGCCCGCATTTTGGGCGTTTCGGAATGTTCCGACCTGGCAGTGATCAAAGTGGAAGGCGGGCCTTATCCGTATCTCAAATGGTACAGCGATCCCGTCAAAACCGGCCTGGAAGTTTATGCAGCCGGGTTCCCGCTGGGCGAACCGCAGTTCTCGCTGACCAAGGGCATCATCTCCAAAGAAAAAGCGGATGGACAAACCAGTTGGGCTTCGCTGGATTATGTGCTCGGCCACGATGCGACGATTAACCCCGGCAACTCCGGTGGACCACTGATTACCAATAATGGCCAGGTGGTGGGCATTAACTACAGCAGCCTGGCCTCGGCCAACCAGTATTTCGCCATTGACGAAAAAACCGCTCAACCGGTTGTCGACGAATTGATCAAGGGCAAAGATATCGATTCGATCGGCATTAACGGTACAGCCGTCAAATCCAACGATGGCACCTTCTCAGGTATCTGGGTGTCATCAGTCAAATCCGGTTCTCCCGCTGATAAATCCGGCGTCAAACCCGGCGATATCCTGTATCAGATGGAAAACCTCGTGCTTGCAACTGACGCTACGATGAAAGACTACTGTAACATCCTGCGCACCCACAAGCCTGAAGATACATTGGCTTTGTCGGTCATTCGCTTTGCCAGCGGCGAACTGCTTGAGGGCCAGCTAAACGGACGCGAACTGGCTGTTACGGGCAATTTCGATGTCAGTGGCGCAGGTGGCGGCACTTCCGGCGGCGGGACCTCTGACGGAGGCAGTTCCGCGAGCACTGATGCACCAGATTTCTATACTGAAAATTTTGATGGTGATATCGGTAACTATTCATACTTTGAATGGCACGAAAAGTACGCATCTGCCGCTACCGATAACACCCTGACGCCCACAACAAACGGTGGTTTCTTGGTGTTTGATATTAACAGCGCTCAAAAATATGTTTATGTCAACTATGAGCCCTTTACTTATACAGACGTGCGCCTGGACCTGAAAGCCGATAATCGTGGGAAGAACAGCAACTCGGTTTCGTTGATTTGCCGCTACAGTGATGAAGGTTGGTATGAAGCCAATGTTCAAAATGACGGCCTGTATTCCATCCTGGCTTATGTTGTAGCTGATGGCAAATACTATAATATTTTTAACGGCGGCTCAAATCTGATTAAGCAAGGTAAAGACACGAATGAATATTCCTTTATCTGCAACGGGAATGACCTGACTCTGGGTGTCAACGGTATCAAAGTCAAAACCGCTACTGATAAAACACATGGTCTGCGCGAAGGCCTGGTGGGTTTCGGTGTTTCATCCTTTGATTCTTTGCCCGTCCTGGTCAATGTCGATACTTTCCAAATCAGCCAACCGTAAGCTGATGTAAGCACTATGCAGGCCGCCCCTCAAAGGCGGCCTGTTTTTATTTTTTCTATATCTTGTTAATGCATTTCTATTATTCATCGATTATCCTACGTGTGTTGCAAAAACCCATAAAAGATATTCCAAATACAGGAATAATATTGAATTAAGGAGATTGAGCCATGGGAAAAATCATCGGCATTGACCTCGGCACCACGAATAGCGTTGTCGCCGTGATGGAAGGCGGACAGCCGACCGTGATTACCACCGCAGAAGGCGGGCGTTTATGCCCATCCGTTGTCGCATTCAACAAAAATGGCGAACGTATGGTCGGGCAGACCGCCAAACGTCAGTCTGTTATCAATTCTGAAAATACCATTTACTCCATCAAGCGCTTCATCGGTCGCCGTTTTGAAGAGACGGATGCCGAGCGCAAGATGGTGCCGTATACGGTTATCGAAGGCCCCACGGATGATGTGCGTATCAAAGTGCCTTTGACCGGCAAAGAATACAGCCCGCAAGAAATCAGCGCCATGATTCTGGGCAAACTCAAAGCGGATGCTGAAGCCTATCTGGGCGAACCCGTAACCGAAGCGGTCATCACCGTCCCGGCTTATTTCAACGACAGCCAGCGCCAGGCCACCAAAGACGCCGGTCGCGTGGCCGGGTTGGATGTGAAACGCATCATCAACGAACCGACTGCTTCCGCGCTGGCCTATGGACTCGATAAGAAAGCCAATGAAACCATCCTGGTCTTTGACCTGGGCGGCGGTACCTTTGATGTATCCGTGCTGGAAGTTGGCGAAGGCGTGATCGAAGTCAAAGCCACCAATGGCGATACCCATCTGGGCGGCGATGACTGGGATCAGCGCGTCACCACCTGGGCGGCAGATGAATTCCGCAAAATCGAAGGCATCGACCTGCGCAATGATCGTCAGGCGCTCCAACGTTTGCGCGAAGCCGCTGAAAAAGCCAAGATCGAACTCTCCACCATGATGGAGACCGAAATTAACCTGCCCTACATCACAGCCGATGCCAGCGGACCGAAACACCTGGTCGTCAAGCTGACGCGTGCCAAATTCGAACAGATGACGGATGATTTGCTCAAGCGCTGTGTCCATCCCTTCGAAAACGCGCTCAAGGATGCCGGATTACGCGCCAGCGACCTGCATGAAGTCGTCCTGGTCGGCGGATCGACGCGCATGCCGATGGTTTCAGACCTCGTCCGCAAACTGACCGGCAAAGACCCGAACAAATCCGTCAACCCCGATGAAGTCGTCGCTGTTGGCGCAGCCATTCAAGGCGGCGTGCTCGGCGGCGAAGTCCGCGATATCCTTTTGCTCGACGTGACTCCGCTTTCCCTGGGCGTTGAAACCCTGGGCGGCGTGATGACCAAGATGATCGAGCGCAACACCACCATCCCGGTCAAAAAGACGGAAACCTACTCCACCGCAGCCGACAGCCAAACCGCCGTCGATATCCACATCCTGCAGGGTGAGCGCCCGATGGCTGGCGACAACATGTCCCTTGGCCGCTTCCGCCTGGATGGAATTCCCCCGGCTCCGCGCGGCGTGCCGCAGGTGGAAGTGACCTTCGATATCGACGCCAACGGCATTATCCATGTTACAGCGCGCGATAAGGCCAGCGGCAAAGAACAAAAAATCACCGTCACCGCCTCGACGAACTTGAACAAGGGCGATATCGACCGCATGGTGCAGGAATCTCAGGCCCACGAAGCCGAAGATAAGAAGCGCAAAGAGATTATCGAAGCCCGCAACGTTGCTGATAGCCTGATTTATCAGACCGAAAAAGCGATGCGCGACCTGGGAGAAAAAATCAGTTCTGCAGAACGCGGCGAGATCGAAGCCAAAATCAACGACCTGAAAGCCGTTCTGAACGGCGAAGACGCCGCTCGCATCACCAAGGCCAGTGAAGACCTGCAAAAATCCTTCTACGCTGTAAGCGAAAAACTCTACGGCCAGCAAGGACAGCCCCAACCGGGCGGGCCGAGCGGCCCATCCACCCCGCCTTCCAGCGATGGCGATGTGATCGACGGCGAAGTAAAAGACGCCTGATTTTTGAGATAAACCGGGTAGGGGCGACGCAAATGCGTCGCCCCTACTGCGTTATAATCACTTCATGTTTAAAAATCGATCGGTCCGAATCATTTCTTCCATTATCGGTATTCTGCTCATCGCAGTTGCCGTTTACAACATTCCCTTTGTCAAGAATCGGCTCTCCTGGCGGCTGGCCGACCTGCGCGCACAAATCGTCGCCATTTTCCACCCACCAGATGAAGCCGTCTTTGTCCCCGCCCAACAGGCGCAGATTGACCGGATCGTCACCGCCACGCTGCTGGCGATGCAAACCCCCACGCTGACCCCCACGCCGCAAGCCAGCTCCACGCCAGCCGGTCCGACCGCCACCCCAACCATCACCCCAACCCCGCTGCCCAAATCCGTCACTCTGCCGGGAGTCAAATACATCGACCAGACCGGCGGCTACAACCTGTGCGGACCTTCGAACCTGGCGATGGCGCTCAAATTTTGGGGCTGGAAAAGCTCCCGTGACGAAATCCTGAGAGCCATCAAACCCGGCATAAATGATTCCAAGCTGGAATTTTTTATGCGCGGCAAGACCGACAAGAATGTGATGCCCTACGAAATGGTGGATTTTGTCAATGACAAGACTGATTTTCGGGCCATCGCGCGCTATGGCGGAGACCTACAACTGCTGAAAGACTTCGTCGCGGCCGGATTCCCGATGTTAATCGAAAAAGGCGAATTCCAGCTGGATGTCAACGGAAAGGTGAGCTGGATGGGACATTACCAGTTTATTACCGGCTACGATGACGTCGGCAAAACCTTCCTGGTTCAGGATACCTACAAAGACGGCCCCAACTTCAAAGTGCCGTATGAAAAGTTGAGCAACGAATGGCGCGCGTTTAACTATATTTTCCTGGTCATTTATCCCGCCGACCGGGAAGATAAAATTACGCGCCTGCTCGGGAATTGGGCTGACGAAAAATGGGCCAATGAACACGCCCTCGAAATCGCCAATGCCGAGACCAACAACCTCAGCGGGCTGGATTTGTATTTTGCCTGGTTCAACAAAGGCACCAGTCATAATCAACTGCTGCAATATTTCGACGCAGGCAGCGCTTACGATCAGGCCTTTTTACTGTATCCCACGCTGCCGCTCGAAAAAGACAAACTTCCTTACCGCATGATGTGGTACCAGACCGGTCCCTACCGGGCTTATTTCTATTCCGGTCGCTACCAGGATGTCATCAACCTGGCCGACGTCACCTTGAGCACTGTATTGGGCGGACCAACGCTCGAGGAAAGCCTGTACTGGCGCGGCATGGCCGAGCAGGCCAGCGGAAATACCGCCGCAGCCCTTGCGGATTTTCAGCAGGCGAACCATCTCAACCCGCAAATGACAGCCATTATCCAGGCGCTGCAAAATTTGGGAGCTATCCCGGAAACGCCGGTGAAATAAACCATGAAACTGCTCCATTTTGCCGATGCCCACATTGATATGGCCAATTATGGCCGCCACGACCCCGAAAGCGGATTGCCTTTTCGGGTGCTTGATTTTCTCAAATCGCTGGATACAATCGTCGATACCGCGATTGACGAAAAAGTGGACCTGGTCATTTTCGCCGGGGACGCCTATAAAGACCGCACCCCGGCTCCCACCTTTCAGCGTGAGTGGGGCAAACGCATCATGCGGCTCTCAGCGGCCAAAATCCCAACGATTTTGCTGATCGGCAACCATGACCTTTCCCCGTCGATTGGACGCGCAAACGCGCTCCATGAATTTGACACTTTACAGGTGCCCTATGTGCGCGTCATCGCCAAACCGGAGCTGATTACGGCCGCGCAGTTGGGCATCCCGGCGCAGGTGATTGGGCTGCCGTGGATATCGCGCTCCGGGCTGATGGCCACCGCCGAAACTGAAGACATCGCACCGGCTGAAATCTTCTCTCAGATCGAAGAACGGCTGACAGCGCTGGTGCAGGGCTATCTGGCGGCAACTGACCCGTCGCTGCCAGTGATTCTGACGGCTCACGCTTCGGTCCAGGGCGCCAGTTTTGGCGCAGAACGGATGGTCATGCTAGGCGCTGACCTGGTTTTGCCGGGGTCGCTCGTCAAAGATCCCCGGCTGGATTATGTCGCCTTGGGGCACATCCACAAACCACAGGATTTGAACGAAGGCCAGCATCCGCCCGTCATCTACCCCGGTTCGATTGAACGCGTCGATTTTGGCGAAGCCGGGGATGACAAGTTTTTCATCGTGGCTGATGTAAACCATGGCAAAACTGAAGTGGAATGGCGCAAGCTGAAACATGTGCGTCCCTTCGTGGAAGCTCGTCTCAAGCTCATTTCCGCGGAAAACGTTACCGCGCAGCTCAGGGCGGCGCTGCCCAAGCCCGCGAAAATCAAGAATGCCATTGTCAAGTTGACGGTGGAATATCCGCGCGAATATGAAAAGCTGATCAACGAAGCCGAACTCCGCGAACACGCCAGCGAGGCGTTTGAATTCCATCTTGTCAAGCGGCCTCAGCTCGAAAACCGGGTGCGCTTATCCGAAGGACAAAATATCACGAGTCTCTCCCCGCTCGAATTGCTCGAAAAATACTGGCAAGCCACCCACGCAGATGGCCCGGAGGCCGAAGTCCTGCAAAAATTGGCAGCGCAGATATTAAACGACGAAAATTCTCAGGGCGAACCAAACCTGTAAACGGACAAAAGCAGCCGGGCGTTTGTGCGGCGCTTTTCATCCCCCATCATCATCCCACTGTCACGAAATTGCTATGCTAAAAAATCTATTTCGGCGTATCTTCAAGAGCAATCTTATGCGCTGGATTTATATCTCCCCCCACTTTGATGATGCCGCACTTTCCTGCGGCGGCCTGATCTGGGAACAGACGCACAGCGGAATACCGGTCGAAATCTGGACCTTAACCGCTGGCGACCCGCCCCCCGGACCTGTTTCCGATTTAATCACCCGTGTCCACTCTGAATGGAATACAGGTTCCCCTCTTGAAACCGTGGCGCTACGCCGGATTGAAGACCAGCACGCCGCCCGGATCGTTGGAGCTGGCACCCGCCATCTAAAAATGGTAGATGCGCTTTACCGGCGCAACCATTCCGACGAACTGCTATACACGGACGACGTATTCGACCCAATCCACCCGGACGAAGCGGGAATTGTGGAGAAGGTGCTGGAGCTGCTTGGCGAAAACCTGACGCAGTACGATACGGTGGTCTGCCCGCTGGCGCTGGGCTCGCACGTGGATCATGTCATCACGCGCATGGCCGCAGAGAAGCTGGGGCGCCCGCTGTGGTACTATGCCGATGTGCCCTACCTGTTCAGGCATGAAGAAGAACTGGCTCCCGCCACAATTGGCATGACCGGAAAAAAGTTTTTTGTCTCGCAACACGGTTTGGCGGCCTGGCAGGATGGAATTTCCGCCTATGTTTCGCAGGTTCCGTCGCTGTTTGGAGATGAGCCAGGGATGCGCACGCAGATCAAAAATTACCAGGAAGCAGGCAGCGGACTGACAATTTGGGATCGCGAGTAGATTGGTCCTTACAAATCAATCGAGCATGAATCGGCTTGATTTTGGACTAAATTCATGATATATTTGGCACACTTAGGTTAAAAGTCTGTATCCCACCGTTGCATCCCCAAAGGGATGCAACATATCTTATTAGAGGGTTTGGAATTATGCCAGCAATGTATCTGACCAAAGACGGATTCCAGAAGCTCCAGGAAGAGCTCGAATACCTGCGCACTGCAAAGCGCCAGGAAGTTGCTGACCGCCTGCATGAAGCCATGGAAGGTGGGGAATTAATCGAAAACGCCGAATACGAAGCTGCCAAGAATGAACAGGCGTTTGTCGAAGGTCGCATCCAGGAATTGGAAATCATTCTGGCCGCGGCACACCTGATTGATTCTTCTGCCGCACATCTGGATCCAAACCTGGTCGAGGTCGGCGATACGGTTGTCATCCAGGAAGATGGCGGCGAACCCGAAGAATATACCATTGTGGGCGCAGCAGAAGCTGATCCGCGCGCTGGGAAAATCTCCAACGAATCCCCGCTAGGCAAAGCATTACTCAACCACCATCCTGGCGATGTGGTGACCGTGGATGCGCCAGGTGGTTCATTCAAAGTTAAAGTAATAAAGACGACCTAAAAGACTGGGGCAGTCACTTTAAGCCCCGCGCGCGCTCTGCGAAAGCAGGGCGTTTTGGCGCGGGGCTATTTTTTACCCCCAGCCCATCTTGTGACGCATAAAGAAAAATTGGAAACGTTGAAAGGTTAGCACTCATGGCAGAATACAACTCACTGGAACAAATTCGTCTGCAAAAAATTGGGGAGCTGCGCGCCGAAGGCGTGGAACCCTACCCCACCCGCGCAGAACGGACTCACACCGCCGCCCAGGCGATTGCAGCCTATGAAGACGCCGAAAAGGCTGCCGGAGACGGGAATCCGCCCGCCGAGGTCAAGGCCACGCTGGCGGGACGCATCCGCGCAACGCGCGCCATGGGCAAGCTAACCTTCACGCATATCGAGGATGGCAGCGGGAAGATTCAATTGTTCCTGCGCATCAATGAATTGGGGCAGGAACGCGTCAGCTTTTTTGACAAAATGTTCGATATCGGCGACTTTGTCCAGGCTTCGGGGGTGATGATGCGCACCCGTACCGGCGAAGCGACGCTGCACGTGCACGATTTTGTCATGCTCGCCAAAGCGGTTTCACCCCTGCCCGCCGATAAAGACGTCACCCAGGAAGACGGCAGCGTCATCCGCTACGCCGCGCTCGAAGGCGCGGAACTGCGCGCCCGTCAGCGCTACGCTGATTTGGCAGTCAACCCGAACGTGCGCGATACCTTCCGCAAACGGGCCAAGGTTGTCTCGTCACTGCGTCGTTTTTTGGACGATCACGAATTCCTGGAAGTGGAAACGCCTATTTTGCAGCCAATTTACGGCGGCGCTGCGGCGCGTCCATTTACCACCTTTCACAATCAGCTCAAACAGCAGTTATATCTGCGCATCTCGTTTGAGTTGTATCTCAAACGACTTTTGGTGGGCAACCTGGAGCGTGTTTATGAAATCGGGCGCGATTTCCGCAACGAAGGCGTGTCCTTCAAGCACAACCCCGAATTCACCCAGTTGGAATTCTACTGGGCTTACGCCGATTATCTCAAAGTGATGGAATTGACCGAGCAAATGGTTTCTTATGTTTGCAAAGAAGTCAACGGCACCTACAAAATCAGCTATCAGGGCAAAGAAATTGATTTTACGCCGCCCTGGAAGCGCGTGGAAATGCGCCAGGGAATTCTGGATGTGACCGGCATCGACATCTACGCCCACACCGACGCCGTCAGCCTTTCAGCCGCCATCCGCGCGAAGGGCTACAATCCCCCCGCCAGGGCCACCCGCGGCAAATTGATCGACTTCCTGGTGGGCGAATACCTGGAACCGACTCTCATCCAGCCGACCTTCCTGTACGATTATCCGCGTGATATTTCACCGCTGGCCAAATCCAAGCCCGGTGACCCACTGACCGTGGAACGCTTCGAAGGTTACGTGGCCGGTTTTGAACTATGCAACGCCTTCACCGAGCTGAATGATCCGCTAGACCAGGAACAGCGCTTCATCGAAATGGGCCGCGACTACACCGCCGAAGATGAAGAACTCAACCTGATGGATGACGATTATCTGCGCGCCATGCGCTACGGCATGCCACCCAACGGCGGCTTTGGCATGGGCGTTGACCGGTTGACCATGTTGCTGACCGACAAACACTCCATCCGCGAGGTGCTCTTGTTCCCGCACTTAAGAAGCGATGAACAAGGCGGCGGAGAAGCCAGCGAATAATTACCCCGAAGGCACAAAGTCATGAAATCGTGACTTTGTGCCTTCGTCTTTTGGCAGCCCTTATCCGGCACAAAATCCCCAAACGCACCCGGCATCTTACAAGGCTTTTTTATCCATTTCTCGGAGCAAAGAATCATGCCAGATACTTTTAATTGTCCCAACTGCGGCGCACCACTCGATTATCACGGCAGCGACCCGATCATCCGTTGCCCTTATTGCGTCAGCTCGGTCATCGTCCCTGAGAATTTGCGCGGCAAACCGGCATTTTCGTCAAAAGCAAGTAACTTCACCCTGAGCGGCAAGGGCGATCTGGGTGGACTTATCAACCAGGCCAAACGCATCAAAGAAGTCAAAGAGCTGGCGGATGCTGGTGAAATGGATCAAGCCGTCGCCCTGTATCGCTCCATTACCGGCGCGGATGACTTCTCAGCGCGCCAGGCGGTCGGAAAGCTGTCAGCGGGGCAACCGATCACTTTTACCAGTATAAACGCCACAGAGGTGACATCATCCGTCCAGACGGCGACAACCTCCCCTAAAGCATCCCGTAATATTGGGCGCTGGATTGGCTGCGGTGTGACTCTGCTCGTCCTGGGAACTCTCGCAACCGTGTTGATTCCACTGGCAGGGACCATGCTGGGGCTGTTTGCCATCTCCAATGGTATCGAGACTCAGGCTCCGGCCGTGGAAAATCCGGTAGTTGTTCCCAGCGCGGCACCCGCCATCCCAACCGAAGTCAGCTTTGCCACGCAGGAACTTTCCTTTGGCGGCGAAGGGACCGGTCCGGGACTGTTTCGCGACGTTCGCGCAATCGCGGTCAACCCGGTCAATGGCAATATCTACGCCGCCAACTATGACGATGGCCGCGTGCAGGCCTTCGATGCGCAGGGCAAGTTCATCACCCAATGGATTATCCCAAAGGAAAACACGGAACCCTATTTTGACGATATAGCTGTGGATCGCAACGGGACCGTCTACATTCCTGTTTTTGGGAAAATCATGCGGTTCGATGACAGCGGCAAAGCCCTGCCAGATATCAAGATCGCGGGCAGCCGCATTGACAACCTGGATATCGCCGCGGATGGCTCGCTGGTGGCGATTGCAGACGGAGAAACCATCCTGTGGCTGAGCGCCGAGGGGAAAGTGATCAAGAAGGTCAAGGCCGCAATCTCCACCGTCAGCGGCGACCCGGAATTGGACGCAAAAATCACCGTGGATGGGCTGGGAAACGTTTACGTGCTGGGAACTTTCAACAATGCGGTTTTCGTGTTCGGCCCGGACGGCAAGTTTACCAACCGCTTCGGCAGTGAAGGGGATGAAAATGGCCAGTTCCGCGCCGCCTACGCTCTGGCAATCGATGGAACCGGGCGCATCTTCGTCAGCGACAGCAAAGGCGTGCAGGTTTTCAGCAGCGACGGACGCTACATCGACCGGATAAAAGTAAAATACTTTGCTTTCGGCCTGTCTTTTGACGACCGCGGCCTGCTAACCGTGACCACAAATCAGAAAAAGATTGAAAAATATAGCATTACGCCATAAGCGCAACCTGTAGTCCGCTGGTAACGTAAGTCCTTTATCGACATTAATTATTTCAAAATCAACGGAGAAAAACATGGCCCCAGAAACCAAATGCCAGAATTGCGGCGGCACAATCGATTCAAGCGAACGCAGCTGCCCCTACTGTGGAACCGCCCAAAAAGCCCAGGTCGGCGCGCCCACCATGCTCAGTGTCCCGGCCAGGCAACCATCCCCATTCAACAGCGCCGCCGAGGCCATGGACGAAATCAAGAGTCAACTGCGCCAAGGAAATAAAATCAACGCGGTGAAGGTCTATCGCGAACACTTCAACACTGGCCTAAAAGAAGCCAAAGACGCCGTAGACGCGATCGAATCAGACTTGAAATTCCAGAGTGCGCCGCAAGTTGACGACGGCGTGGCTGATTATGCCCACCCCGAAGTCCTGCCCGCCGAATCGACCATCAGCGCCAACCCGTTCGATGAGCCCCAAAAGCCATCCTCCGCGCGCCGCTGGATTATCGGTGGCAGCATCGCCGCAGTCGTTTTCCTGTGCCTGTGCTGCTGCCTGCCGCTTTTGATCGCTCTCGTCAGCCTGACCAACCAAAATTAAACCGAATCAAAAAACGGGTTGGATGAAAATCCAGCCCGTTTTTGATTCCACTAAACCGACCGGGCCTGGGCCGCGGCTTTTTCCATCAAAGCAAAGATTTCGAGCGGCTCCCCTTTGCTGGCCTCCCGTTTAAGCGAAATCGCTTCCTGCGGACATTTATCCACACACACCCCGCAGCCCATGCACTTCGACAGGTTCACTTCCATCAACAGATCGCCGATCGCCAAAGCCCCAAACTGACAATTATCCTGGCAGGTGCCACACGCCGAACAGGAATATTCGTCCACCTGCGCCACGTAACCAGATGAAGCCAGCATGGGCGTGCCATTCTGGTGCGCGTGGATGGCTCCGCAGCAGCACGAACAGCAGTTGCAGATGGCATAGAACCGTCCCAGCATGGCGTCCTTGAAAAAGGCGTGGTGGACATGTCCGCGGGCGTCTTCGGCATCGATAATGGACATGGCCTCGTCGCGCGTAATCCAGCGCGTTTTACCGGGATTGTGATCGACCACAAAGCTTGCAAAAGGCTCGCCAACCACCAGGCACACATCCAGCGGCAGGCACGGATTAGGCCGGGCAGACCGGCAGGGACAATCCAGCGCCACAATATGATCGGGGTTTTTCATCACAATCGAGCGGGCGCGTTTGTACGGGATGACCTGCTCCAGATCGGGGATGTTGATGTCCTCGTTGATCAGCACCAGTTTTTTGGCTTCGGCGAGCGGCATGGTCTTGCCATGATAAGTATCAGCCATGCTGACGGTTTCAACATTATTTTCTTGCGGTTTGCCGCTGGTAATTTTCTGCTCCACCCAGGCCGCCAACGGCGCAAGTTTTTTCGCCAAAGGATGCTGCCCGGTACCAATCGCAATGTATAGATGCGTCCAGCGCCCGTAAACGTAGCCATGCAAAAAGTCAAAGAACGAAAAATCGGCCTTCTCGCGGGCTTCCTTGTAAAATGCTGCCGTCGAGGGCTTGATAAACAGCGTCTTGATACCCATCACATCTCTCCTAAAAAATTAATCTGGTGGTGTCCAAATGAGTTGAACAATGCTGGCGGGCTATCCGTTGTTCCTCAGTGAGGGACGGGCTCTTCCTAAGTGAGGGACAGGCTCTTCTTCACTGAGAAAAGTCGGTTGAAAGAAAGGCCGCTGGTCGGGCATCCATTGGTTTCATCAGCGTAACGAAAAAACGCCATCAAAACAAGAGTGTACCATCCCCAAAGAGGATGACTTTTGTTACCAATCCATTTAATCGAATAGAATCGAACCCATGAAAACGCCTGCCATCCCACCGAGCATGGAAAACGTGCGCTTGCGCCCGGTGTCCGCAAGCGACCTGCCAATTCTTTACGAACAACAATTGGATCCGCAAGCCTGCCTCATGGCTGACTTTCCATCGCGGGAATGGGAGGCTTTCCTGGCGCACTGGACGAAAATCCTTGCGAATGAAGCTGTCACAGCGCAGACCATCCTTTTTGACGGACAGGTGGCCGGGAATATCGTCTGCTTTGAAATGGCCGGGAAACAGGAAGTGGGCTACTGGCTGGGACGGGAATTCTGGGGACGCGGCATCGCCACCTGGGCCCTGGGTGCCTTTCTGGAACTGGTGAAGATTCGTCCGCTGTATGGGTATGTCGTGAAAGACAACCTGGCCTCACGCCAGGTGTTGGAAAAATACGGTTTTGTCATTTTCAGCGAGGAGCGGGATTTTTCAAACCTGCGCGGTGTTGAAGTTGAAGGATATTTGTTGAAGCTGGATAAAATTTAAGGAACAGGAACCTCGATGAGCACAGGCTGGCAGCGTTTTCAGGAACAATTCATCAATTTCTACCCGCCATTTCTGGGCGCAGGAATTCGCTCGCGCAAGATCGACGCGAACACCGTCCGCGTGGAAATGAAGCTGACGGCGCTCAATCGAAATATCTTCGGGGTGCATTTTGGAGGCTCGTTGTATGCCCTGTGCGACCCGTGGTTTGCGCTGATTTTACTGCGCGAACTGGGCAGCGATTACATCGTTTGGGACAAGGCGGCGAGCATCCAATTTTTGCAACCGGGCCGCGGCACCGTCAGCGCCACCTTTCATATTCCACAGGATCGCATCGATGAAATCCGCCTGGCTGCGGAAAGCGGTCAGAAGATCGAGCCAACCTTCAGTGTGGATGTCGTTGATCCAAACGGCGGGCTGATTGCGCGCGTGGATAAATTGTTGTATGTGCGGAGGAAAAAATGAGACGCTGGTTGATGCTTGGGCTCCTTTTTCTGGCGCTCAGCGGCTGCTCAGCCCCTTGCAGCGAGGATGCGGCCTGTTTGCGGGTCCTGTTTATCGGCAACAGTTATACTTTTGTCAATGACTTGCCCAAAACGCTGACGAGACTGGCCCAATCAGGCGGGCAGCGTCTCGAAACCGGGATGGCGGCTCCGGGTGGGTGGGCTTTGAGTCAACACGTGAATTCCGCCGAGACGCTTAATCAGATCAGCTCGTCAAAGTGGAATTATATCGTTCTCCAGGAACAAAGCCAGATCCCCGCCAGCGAAACGGCGCGCAAAACGCGCATGTTCCCGGCTGTCCGCGCGCTGGTTGGCAAAATCAAGACCGCGGATGCCACGCCCATGCTTTTTGTGACCTGGGGCCACCGCGCCGGTTGGCCCGAAAACGGCCTGCGCAATTATGAAAGTATGCAGTTGCAAATCGATCAGGGCTACATGGAAATCGGTCAGGAACTCAAGGCGCCGCTAGCGCCAGTGGGTTTTGCCTGGTACAAGCTTGTGAAACAAAACCCCCAGCTGGATCTGTGGCAGGAGGATGGCAGCCACCCGAATGAACAGGGAACATACCTGGCCGCCTGTGTTTTCTACGCGGTTCTTTTTCAAAAAAGCCCCGAGGGAATTTTGTACACCGGGAACTTATCCGTGGAAAATGCCCGGCTGTTGCAAAAAATCGCTGCTGAAACCGTCATTGGCAACGCGCAGAGATGGAATCTACCATAAGAACCACATAGACCGGAATTTCAGGAAATTTACAGATGAAATGGCATAAAACGACGCTCGTAATCCCCACGCACGGCAAAGGCATGCTGGCCTTTACCGATAAACTCAACGCGCAGCTCCGCACCTGGAAGGTACGCGAAGGCATGTGTTTTCTGTATTGCCCGCACACTTCCGCATCGCTGACCATCAACGAGAATTATGACCCCAGCGCGCAAGCCGATTTGGAACAGTCGCTGGAAAAGCTTGTCCCGGAGAGCGACCGCTGGTACAGCCACGATCTGGAAGGCCCGGATGACGCCACCTCACACATCCGCGCCATGCTGACAGATACCAGCCTAACCATCCCGGTGGATGAAGGCCGATTGACTCTGGGAAGCTGGCAGGGAGTCTACCTGTTTGAGCACCGCGCGCACGCCCATCGGCGTGAAGTGTTCGTGCGTGTGCTGGATATGTCGGAAACGGCCTGAAAGAAAAACGCTGCCATCATCCCCCCCAAACTTTGAAATCCTTCAAAATTGAGCCGCCCACGAATTCCCGCAGAATCGAATTATCGGGCACCCATTCCATTTCGACCGGCAGGAACCACTCCAAAAACGCCAGCAGACGCTTGGTCTCAACATATTCCGGTGTGCCAAAGACCACCTGACGCAATAAAGGTTCAGCCAGCGGTTGCAGCACCGAAAGCTCATAAGCCAGCGCGGAATTGAACATCACATCGGCATTTTCCTGGTAAGGGAAAATATGCCTTTTCTCGCCACGTCGTACCGATTCCCAGCGCCCGATGGTCTGCTGGGCGCTGTAGCCGCGCTCACGGGCATCCCGCACAATACGGCGGATCAGGCGCGTGTCAGTGGTGGAGACGCGGTTGTGCCGGTCGAGGTTGAGTTGTGTCAGCGCCGAGGCGTAGATCTTGAAGGATTGAGCCGCCAACGAAGCGGGAATCAGGCTTGGGTTCAGTCCATGAATCCCTTCCAAAATAATGAGCTGTCCGGGGCGCAGGCGCACCACATCGCCCGGCTCTGGCATACCTTTTTTAAAGTTGTAGTGTGGTAACTGGACTTCCTCGCCACGAATCAACCGTTGCAATTGGTCACCCAGTTGAACCAGGTTGAGCGCTTCAATCTTTTCGAAATCAAATTCACCGTTCTCGTCTTTTGGCGTGGCATCGCGGTCAACGAAGAAATTATCCAATTCAAGGGCGTAAGGTGAAATCCCCAAAGCCAGCAGCTGCACCGCAAGACGCCGGGAAAAAGTGGTCTTACCGGATGACGAAGGACCGGAAATCAGCACCAGCCGCGCGCTATCCCGCTTTTCGGCAATCTGGCGCGCAATCGAGGCGATGTGTTGCTCATGCAAGGCCTCCGAGACCAGGATCACCTCACGGCTGCGCCCCGCCTGGATGGCGTCATCCAACGCGCCCACGCTCTCAATGCCCAACCGCTCCAACCAGTTGCCATACTGACGGAAAGCATTCAACAACTGTGGATAATCGACCATCGGTGCAAGAGTGGTCGGCGTACTACGGCGTGGAAAGCGCAGGGTAAAACCGCCATTCGACAGGACAATCTCAAACCATTTGAGATAGCCCGTGGACGGCACCATATAACCATGATGGTAATCCGTGTGGCTGCCCAGGTTGTAAAGCGTGACATACGATTTGCGGCGGTGTCGCAACAGCCGGACTTTATCATCGTAGTTTTGACTCTCAAAGTAGGCGATAGCCTCCTCGATGGAGGCTTCGCGCCGGTCAAATGGCAGATTTAACGCCACAAGACGCCGCATCTCGCTTTCGAGGGCTTTAATCTCGCTTTCGGTGAGTGGCTCGCGCCCCCTGGAATGGCAATAGTACCCGCCGGAGGCGACAGAGTGGTCAATAAACAAGAATGAATCGGAAAAAAGGTTGGTAAAAGCCGCTTCCAGCAGAAAAGTAAGTGAGCGGCGATAAATGCGCGCGCCATCGGCATCGGCCATGGTCACCGGCTGGACATGCGATTCCATTTCGAGGGGATAGGTCAGTTCGTGCAACTCGCCATTAACGACCACGCCAACAATGGGCGCGGGCAAATCCACTTCGATCGATTTCAAGAAATCCCGGGCACTGGCGCCGCGCGGACCTGCCAGGGTACGGCCATCAGGCAGGTGAATTTCGATCTGATCACTTTGTTCTACAAGTCGGATATCGGTCATGCGATTCCTGAGTTCCGGGCTACCACAAAAGCAGAGTGCTCTTTATAATTTTTCCAATAAATGGAGCGGATTCCTGGCAAATTCAGCGAGCGGGATTTTTCCCACCGTCAGGGCCAGCAAGGTTTCAGTGAGTAGTTTATTGACTGGCGTGAGTACGCCGGTCTTCTCCCCCGCGCGGACAATAGCGCCATGTAAATAAGTCACTTCGCTTTTGCCGCGCCTGGAATGCAAATCGATGTGAAAGGACGGCATTTTCGCTCCACGCCCGGCCCCGGCGGCTTTGCTCAGGAATGGTTTGGACAACCAGAGCGGCAACCGCGTGGAAAGCGCCAGCGCGCGCACCGGCGTGCCCGGCAAATCCACCACAGCGATGCCCTGGGCCTTCATCACGGCCAGGCACTCGCGCAGTTGAGCGATTTCGAGTCGGTACAAAGCAGGATTGGCAAAGACCTCGGCCGCTGTCATATCCAAAATGGCGGAAGTGGGATTGGCCAGTAAATTGGTCAGCAGCTTGGACCATTTCATGTCCGCCGCTTTGGGAAACAATCTGGCGTTGAGAAAAGCCCCATCGAGAGCCTCCGCGAGCCGTTTCGACAGGGGATGCCCATCCGCCACGCCGACGCCGCGTAGTTTTTCGAGAACGATGTCGCCCACGCCGCGCCGCCCAACTGCCGAAGTGACGGTACCGTAGATGACTTTCTCCGCGCCCAAAACAGCGGCAATGGCAGGTTCATTGTCTACGCCATTTTGAAGGCACAGGATGGAGGGAAGTTGAGCCGCGAAGGGTTTCAGGCCTTCGAGCGCAGCAGGGGTATCGTACGATTTGAGCGCAAACAACGCCACGTCAAAGGGACCGTGCGTCAACGCGCCAGCCAGGGAATCAGCAACTTCAACGTCAGGCGGCATCAGGGTAAATTCCGCCTGACTCCCCCGGCGCGGATCAAGGCCCACGTTGAGCTTTAATCCGTTGCGGCGCAGTTCGTCCGCAGCCTGGGCTTGTTCCACAAAAACCACTTTATGGCCAGCCAGCGCCAATGATCCGCCAATATAAGTGCCGATGGCACCCGCTCCAAACGATAAAATTTTCATAGGATTCATGCTGGTTTATCCCCGGAAACGCGAATCGCGTTGCAGTGTAAGGCGCAGGCCTTCTTCGAGTGAAATGGATGGCTTGTAGTTCAATTTCTGCCCGGCCAGGGTCAAATCGGCGCACATGTGCGAAACACCGGCAGACATTTTGGGGTTGTAGATGACTTCGGCGTTGGAACCGGTCACGTCGAGCACGGTCTTGATCAGTTCACGCACCGAGGTTTGGCGGCCGCTGCCAATATTGATAACCGCGCCGTCGAGATTGGGCGCGGTGGAAGCTGCCAGCATGCCCGAGACGATATCATCCACATAGACGTAATCGCGCGTCTGGTTGCCATCGGCGTGGATGACGAGCGAACCCTTCCGAATGGCCTGCCGCAGAAAATACGGTACAACCGGCGGATGCGAAGCTGGCAGGTGTTGACCGGGGCCGTAAGCATTAAACACGCGCAAGCTGACGGTTTCAATATTCCACAGATCGCCAATCGTATTGACATAATATTCAGCCGCCAGTTTGGATACGGCATAAGGTGAACGCGGGTTGGGCTGCATGCTCTCGCTCAAAGGCTGCTGGCCCTGATCGCCATAGATGGCCCCGGACGAAACGAAAACCACCCGGCGCACCCCCACATCCCGCATGGCTTCCATCAGCGAAACCGTACCGCCGACATTGACAGCGTTATATTCCCGCGGGTACAACACGGATTCCTGAACCGAAACGCGCGCCGCGAGATGATAGACGCAATCCACTTCCTGGAGCAGCGTCCAGAGCTTGGGACGGTCGTTCACATCTCCGCGTGTAAAGTGAACATCGGGTACCAGCGATTTCGAGTCGCCGGTGGATAAATCGTCCAGCCCGCGAACTTGATGACCTTCGCGGGCTAGCTGATTGGCCAGGGCCGAGCCTAAGAACCCGGCTGCGCCGGTAATGAGAAAATTCATCTATGGATTATCTTTCATTGTTGTATAATGCCCCCGGTCACAAATTGCATTTTTCCACTTATGCAAAAAACGCTATTTTAAACCGCGAGGGGTATAGTTTGGAAAGATTATACTGCTTCTTGCTTCTACAGCTCAATTTTTTAGGCCAAATAGCGAAAACCCTCGTTTTTGAAAGGAAATCAAGCCCAATTTGCCTTGATTGGTATGGCACGATTCGAATAGTGTGTTATTATCAAGCGAGTAGGATAACAGTAAGTTCACGTTGGTTGAATAAACAGCGGCAGCTCACGGTTAAATCTGTGAGCCGTTTTGTTTTGTCTCCGATTGAACAAACAGAATGCCTAAAATTTTTTTATTGCCCAAGGAGGCAAATACAATGGCTGAACGAATCAGTGGTACGGTTAAGTGGTTTAATGGCGACAAAGGTTTTGGTTTCATCGCTCGCGAAGGTGGAGAGGACGTTTTCGTTCATTTCTCCGCCATCCAGGGTGACGGTTTCCGCAACCTGACTGAAGGACAAAAAGTTGAATTCTCTGTCGAAAAAGGCCCCAAGGGCTGGCAGGCAACCAACGTCTCCGCAGTAAACTAACCAACAAAGACCCCGATGCGAAAGCGTCGGGGTCTTTTGATTCATAGACTAAAACAAGAGCCATCTCGATTTGAGATGGCTCTTGTTTTTTAGCGCGGTTTCTGTCGCGGGCGGGATGGCTGTCCGGATGTGGCGTGACGCTGTCCGACTGCGGGCGCGTGATGCGGGGTTGGAGAGTGATGGGTCGGATGAATGACGGTGGCCGCTTTGGGCGGCGCGGGTGCGGTATAGTCAAAATCGGGCAGGGATTGGCGCGGGAGCGGCTTCCCCATGATTTTTTCGAGCGTACGGATCATGTCATTGTCATCCGGCGTGACCAGGGTAAACGCATCGCCAGTGCGTTCAGCGCGCCCAGTGCGTCCAATGCGATGGATGTAGGCATCGGCAGTATCGGGCATGTCAAAGTTGATGACATGCGAGATGCTTTCCACATCCAGGCCGCGCGCCGCAATATCAGTCGCCACCATGATTTGGAAATGGCCGCTTTTGAAACCGTTCAGCGCTGCCTGGCGCTGATTCTGGGAGCGGTTGCTGTGCAGACTGGTGACGCGGAATCCGGCGTGCGCAATTTGATGAGCCAGGCGCTCGGCGCGATGCTTGGTGCGCGTGAAAACCAGGACGGAATCGGTGTCGGTTTTCTTGAGCAAATACAACAGCAAGCCGCCTTTCAAATGCTGCGGCACGGGAAATAGCGCATGAGTCACCGTATGCGCCGGGCTGCTTAATCCCAATGTGATACGATGGGGTTCATGCAAGGACATCGAGGCAAGTTCCTCGATCTCCTTGGGGAAAGTGGCCGAAAAAAGCATGGTCTGACGTTTGGGCGGGACGGCCTTGATAATTTTGCGCACGTCCGGAAGAAAACCCATGTCAAACATGCGATCGGCTTCGTCCAGCACCAGGACTTCGATGCCGCCCAGGCGGGCATAGCCCTGCGCGATTAGATCCAACAGACGACCGGGACAAGCGACGAGAATTTCCACGCCGTCACGCAGGGCTTTTACCTGCGGACCGGGGCCAACGCCCCCGTAGATGGTGGCACTGCGAATCTGGGTGCCCACCGCAAGTTCACGGATGGAGTCGTTAATCTGCTCAGCCAGTTCACGGGTGGGAGTGACGATCAGTGCTCGCGCCACACGGCGCGGCCCATTGAGTAGTTTATGCAAAATGGGCAGGACAAAAGCAGCCGTTTTTCCGGTTCCGGTTTGAGCGGTACCTATCAAATCATCTCCGGCGAGCGCAGCCGGGATAGCCACTTCTTGAATAGGCGTCGGGGTTTCATATCCGGCGCGTTTGATTCCAGCCATCAGGCGAGAATCAAGGTTGAACTGTTCGAAGTTCACAAAAGTTCCTTGTCTTCAGAAGTCAAACACTGGGGAAACACCAGTACAGGCGGTGTTAGGAATTGCTACCAGAAAGCACCAGAAAGAACAGCGGCGGACTGCTGAGTATATTGGGTGGAAACGATAATTAACGTGCAAAAAGATTATACCCCAAGAAAATAGCCCCCAAGCTTATTGGCATAAGTGGAAGCTGGGCAGCGTCCGAAGCGAAGGGTATCGAATTCAATCATTCCCTACGCCTGAGTTGATTGACATATGCCAAGGTGGGCTATAAAATAAGACATTGAGATAATTCAGCCCCTTTTTCTCGCCATTTTCCGCGCCTAGTGCCATTTCTAAATTAGAGTTACCTTGAGGCCAGCATGAACCCGAAACGAATCGCCCTGTCTCTTCTTCCCATCCTTGCGCTCCTGCTCACAGGCTGCGGGTTTGATCATCCGGCCACTGGAACCGGCTACGAGATTCACAAAGGCAAGTGGCCCTTTTCTTCCGATCAAGTCTATTATGCCTACGACGCCCTCAATCTCATCACCAACGAACTGAATGTCCTGCCAATCCACGAAGCAGATGCCAGCACCTTTCAGATTTTCGAACAACTAGGTTGGGCCAAGGATGCCAAACACGTTTTCTATGCAGGCACGCTGATTCCCGAGATCGACGCGGGCACGTTTGAAGTCTTCGACCCGAGCAACTATGCCCACGACAGCCAGCTAGTCTATTTAAGAGGCGTGGTCATCGCCAGTTCCAGGCCCGATTCCTTCGAAATCCTCAACCCCAGCGAGTATGCCCGCGACAGCCAGCAAGTCTATCTCAATGGCGTGGCGCTCGCCGGTGCCCAACCAGGCTCGTTTGAAACCCTCGACCCGGAGGGCATAACCAGTGGGGCTTACGCCCGTGACAAACAGCATGTCTATTTCAACGGCACACTGCTGACAAATGCCCAGTCCGACTCCTTTGAAATCCTGACTGATGGGTATTCCCGCGACCAGCAGCAAATCTATTTCAACGGACCGGGGTTGGGCAGCACCCAGGTCAGCACGGTGCTGGCGAATGCCCAACTCGACTCGTTTGAAATCCTCAACCCCGGCGGCGACCAGTACAGCCGTTCCTATGCCCGTGACAAACAGCAAGTGTATTTCAATGGCACGGTCATCACCAATGCCCGGCCTGCCTCATTTGAAATCCTCAACCGTGACCCCATCCAATACACCCGCGATGAACAGCAGGTCTATTTTGACGGCAAGCTGCTTGCCAGCGCCCAGCCCGACTCGTTTGAAATCGTCAAAGACGCTTATGAGCTGGCGAGGGACAGCCAAAGTTATTTTCTTTCTGAACACTTGGTCAAAATCTGCCATATCCAATCCTTCACGGTGGAAAGTGTCCAAAACGGCACCTGGGATTATGGATCCATTTGGGGCCACGATCAGGATTGTTATTACGTGCGCGACGCATCTTTCCCCATTGCAGATCCCCAGACTTTTCATGTGCTGGGGACGGGCAGCAGTTCTTATGGCTGGAGCGGGAGTCGGTACGCCAAGGATTCGATCCAGGTTTATTGGTCAGACACGGTGCTGACGGGCGCCGACCCGGAGAGTTTTCAGATGATCAGTTTCGAGCTGGCCCAGGATAAAAATAACTGCTACAAAGACGGAAAAGTGACCGACCCGGCGGCATGTAAAAAGTAATTACTTGCATCTCGAATTTCCCCTCCCCATTTCCAAAATTGTGCTAAAGCGCGCGCCGACAGCTAAATGGTGCTCTCGCTAAGTTGTTGAAATAACAGAGCCTTTACAAAACGCCATAACCGCCTAACAAAATCACCTGTGCCTGTGGTTTCTTTTTCCAATCGTAAGGATGGCGATGGGCATTCCAATAATCTAAAGCTTGGATTTAGGACATGGTCAATTCATCCAGGTTTTCAATCGTTTGCCTTTTAGGCCAGGGATCGCAATTGCTTCCACCAGAGTTCGAACCCTTGCGGACAGAGATATTCACAATTCCGCCAGAAGCATTTCGCAGGGATAAAGCGTTCAAATGCCACATCCAGCTCAAGTGGGAAGTTTTCTCGCTGAATATCTTTCAAAACCGCCATTTCAGCATTATGACCAACGTGCGTCTATACAGGTTCATCATTCGTTTTACCTTTGGACGTCTGTCATAATTTTGTGGTTATGCAGCTTGATATACACTTCGTAGCCCGTTTCGATGAGCAGAATATTGTTTTTTTAGGTTCGTAACCAGCGACCGGTCGAAAAAAGGCTCAATAACGGCGTGGCATGCAACATATTCAATGCCGCCATCCGCAAAGTAATCATGACCACCCCATTCTGTTGTCTTCATAGACCAACAATAATCCCCGTAACCGGCGCAACCGGCACACACCTTATACTCGAGATTTCCTATTAAAATCCAAATAAAAATGTCAGATCGTTGACATTCGTTCCTGTTGGTCCTGGCTTAAGTAAATCCCCAAGAGAGCTAAAGTAAGTGTAAGCGTCGTTATCTTCCAAAAAAGGTTCCGGGGATAACCCATATGCCTGACCCTGCTTGAGGGTAGCTTCGCTGACGACAGCGCCTGCGGCATCGGTAGGGCCATCTTCGCCATCGGTGGCAAGAGTAACCATTAGAGCATTTGGCAGGTTGGCCAGTTCGCGAACAGCAGCCAGGGCCAATTCCTGGTTGCGTCCCCCGCGTCCCTGTCCACGCACGATGACTGTAGTTTCTCCGCCAGCAATATAGCAAAAGGGGCGCTGATTGGATGTACTCTTAAGAATATTGGTGAGTTCCCTGGATACAACCCGTGCTTCGCCTTGCCAACTATTTCCCAACGCCATTGTGTGAAAGCCTTCAACTTTTGCCTGATTCAGCGCAGATTCCGCAGCCTGAACATTGCTGCCAATGATTACATTTTGAACATGTGAAAAAATGGAGTCGCTGGGTCCGGGCGGCTCTGGCATGGTTTGCAATATCTGGTAAAGCTCCGCTGAAATTTGATCGTTCAGGTGATATTTGTCGAGCACTTCAAACGCCTGGGCACGAGTTGACGGATCTGGAGCGGTAGGCCCGGAAGCAATTGCTTCCAATGGGTTTCCGATCACATCCGAAAGGATCAGGCTGACAACGTGCGCCGGCGCTGCCATCCGAATCAGACCGCCACCTTTAAGGAGGTCAAGTCGCCGGCGCAGGGTGTTGATCTCATCTATGCGGGCACCACACGTCAGCAGCTTGCTGGTCAGGACTTGCATGTCGGTGAGTGAAAGACCGTGGTACGGAAGACTCATCAGCGCAGAACCTCCGCCTGAAATCAGACAAATCAACAAGTCGGTTTCATCGAGATTCTGCACCAGCTGCATGGCCTTTGTTCCGGCCCGAAGGCTGTTTTCATTGGGGATTGGATGCCCGCCGGGTTGGATATCGAAACCAATCAGGGATTCTGTCGGCGCGTGTTTAGGGATCAGCAGGCCGCGAGGTGCATGGTCTGCCAGTAAATCTATCAGTGGCTGTGTCATAGCCAGAGCCGCTTTGCCCAAGCCCAGGATCAGGATCCGCCCAGTTTTATCCAGACGATATTCCTGTCCGGCGACAATCAGGGATTGTCCGGAACGCTGAACATGATGGCGGACAGCCATTTCTGGCTCTACCGCCTGGATAGCTGTTGCCAGAATGCGCGCAACAGCATCGCCATGTTGATGACTGTCAAGCGTGTGGGATTTAAGGGATGAGATTGATATTGGCATATGGTTACTCTTTCTCAATAAAATACATCTTTTCCATTCATCTCGCGTCAGTCAAAGGTGTGATTATTGCGGTTGATTTGCTATAATCATACCTAACAAAGGATTTCCTGTGACCGAAAATACTCTCCTGATGGCCAAGTTACATATCCCGCCATTGCGCGCTGATTATGTGCCGCGTCCGCGGTTGGTGGCGCGTTTACAAGAAGGGCTGGCGCGCAAGTTGACAGTACTTTCTACTCCGGCCGGGTTTGGGAAAACTACTTTACTGTGCGAATGGCTTAAGCAAACCAATTTGCCGGCGGCCTGGGTATCATTGGATGATGGGGACAACGATCATGGGCGCTTTATCACTTATGTTATGGCAGCCTTGCGTTCATTAAATATTGGGCTGGATGAACCTATCCAGGCTATTTCGCAGGCAGCCCTGGATGGAGTCCCGCTCGATTCACAAATGACAGTTTTGTTGAATGATTTTGCGACATTGCCGGCAGAGACTACGGATGTAATCCTTGTATTGGACGACTACCACGTTATCCAGAACCCGATTGTCCATAACTCAATGGCTTTTGCATTGGAATATCTTCCGGATAGATTACATATTGTCATCGCCAGTCGAGGCGAACCTCATTTGCCGCTCGCCAGGCTGCGCGCGCACCGTCAGTTAAATGAATTACGTGCTGCCGATTTGCGATTTACCCCGGAAGAGGCAGAGCTTTTTCTTAACCAATCCAGCAGGTTAGCACTTTCTACGGCGCACCTGGCCGCGCTGGAAGACCGCACAGAAGGATGGATTGCTGGATTACAGTTGGCCGCGCTGGCCTTGAGTGGGCGCAGTGACATTGATAGCTTTATGTGTGATTTCACCGGTAGTCACCGTTATATTCTGGATTACCTGGTGGATGAAGTATTTTCTCGCCAGCCTCACGATATTTCAGATTTTCTGTTGAAAACTTCAATTCTAGAACGATTCACGGCTGGGCTGTGCGATGCCGTGACCGGTCAAGAGAATGGTCATGTCATGTTGGGCCGGCTCGAGCGCGAAAATCTCTTTATTGTTCCGTTGGATGACCAGGGGCAGTGGTATCGATACCACCATTTGTTTGCCGGTTTGCTCAAAAACCGGGCCGGCCAACTGGCATCACTTGAGCTTGCGAACCTGCATCGCAACGCCGCATTGTGGTTTGATGTCCATAATCAGCCTTACGATGCCATCCAACACGCCCTCGATGCTCGCGATTATGACCTGGCAATTCAAATGATGGTCAAGGCCACTCCGGCTCTGGCCATGCGCAGCGAAACGAGTACCATGATGAAGTGGTTGGATGCCCTGCCACGCGCAATGACGCTCTCCAACCCACGTATTCCATTGATGTTTGCCTGGGCGCATTTTTTTATGACGGATATTGATGCGGTTGAGCCGTATATCTGCGATGCACTGCGGATACTAGAACTGGATGCCGAGAACCCTGAGAATTGGCCAGCTGCCGTGGATATCCCCTCCCTGACCCGGGAAATGCTGGCGCAGGTATTTGCTCTGCGAACCTTTGTGGCCGTTAACCAGGGTGATCCTGAGAAGGGTATTCATTTGGGGCGCGAGGCTTTGGAACATTTGTCTGCTGGAGAAAAGCTGGGGCGTTTTGCAGTACTGGCGGCTCTGGGTGACGCTTATCGCGACTCGGATAATTTTGCTGCAGCCAGCCAGGCCTATTCAGAAGCCCTGACCATCTCGGAAGTCATCGACCTTTCGGCCCACACAGCCAGCCTGACCATGCGGATGGATTTAGCGCGTCTGCGGGTTAAAATGGGCCAATTGCGCTATGCAGAGACAATTTGTCGGGAAGTGATTGCCTGGGGCACTGAACGTTATCACCCATTATTTCCGGTTGCACAAGCTTATACTTTGCTTGGGGATATTCTGCGGGAAGGCAACAAATTGGATGCCGCCGAACTGACTCTGTCTACCGGTATCAACCAATGTGAATGGGCCGGATACCAACGTTATCTCGTCTATAGCCTGGTCTCACTGGCTCGCTTAAAGGCGGCCCGTAGAGATATTCCAGCCGTTGAAGCTTCATTGCAGGCTGCAGGCCGCGCTGCAGCAACTTCAGGCAGCGAACCACTGCGTGCCTGGGTGGAGCAGTTCAAAGTACGACTGCTGAAAAAAGATGTAACCGCGTGGATGGATTTACATCCATTCACTGTCCATGCAGACATTCCTTATCAGCGAGAAGATGAGGCGTTAACCTTGACCCGGCTTCATCTTGAGCTGGCACGCAGCGGACGGTCTGCCAATGCTCAATTAATTTACGATTCCCTGGAACGCATGCTTTCTGCCGCCCAAAAATCCGCTCGCACCGGCAGCGCCATTGAAATTATGCTGCTTCAAGCACAGATCCTACAATTGCTCGGGCGCAGTGCCGATGCCCTGAAGAAGTTTACTCAGTGCCTGAGCCTGGCAGAGCCAGAAGGGTATGTGCGTCTGTTTGTAGACGAAGGCGCACCTATTCTTGAACTCCTCTTGTTAGCCATTCAACACAATATTCATGTCGATTATGCCGGGTATTTACTCGCCCTGATGCAACATGATTCTCCCGTTGTGGGCAATCTGTCTGAACCACTGACAGAACGAGAAGGGGAAGTTCTGCGTATGCTAGCAACCGGATTATCCAACCAAGAAATCGCCGGAAAACTGGTTGTTTCATTGAGCACCATTAAAACCCATATCACGCGTATATACAATAAGTTGGATGTTGCCAGTCGAACACAGGCCATCGTCAAGGCACGAGAACTCAAAATCATCTAAAATATCATCCTCTCATATCAGACCTTCGGTTGACGAAACCGAAGGTCTTTTTTTGTATGCTTATTAGAACAATATTCCACAATCGAAAAGTGCGCAAAGTACCTTATGGTCAGAAAGTAAAACTCCGATGAAAGAAAAAATTATTGCGGTGGATGGTAACGAGGCGGTTACTCATGTAGCCTATCGATTGAACGAGGTAATTTCGATTTATCCAATTACCCCATCGACGAGCATGGGTGAGCTCTCTGATGCCTGGTCAGCTACCGGGGTGAAGAACGTCTGGGGGACGGTGCCGTTGGTAGTAGAGATGCAATCTGAAGGTGGAGCAGCCGGCGCCATTCATGGAGCATTACAAACCGGGTCCTTGGCGACCACATTCACTGCATCCCAGGGATTGCTATTGATGATCCCGAATATGTACCGTATCGCTGGAGAATTGACAGCAACGGTCTTCCATGTGGCGGCTCGTGCGCTGGCTGCAGGCACAACTTCCATTTACGGGGACCATTCGGATGTCATGGCGACACGCAGCACCGGGTTTGCGCTGATGAGTTCATGTTCGGTCCAGGAAGCGCACGACATGGCACTGATTACTCAGGCTGCGTCATTGGAAGGTCGCATTCCTTTTGTGCACTTTTTTGATGGTTTTCGGACTTCGCATGAAGTGGCGAAAATCGTCGCTCTTTCAGATGAACAGATGCGCGAACTAATTACGCCGGTTTCCGTACATGCGCATCGTCAGCGGGCGTTGTCTCCAGAGAATCCCTTTATTCGTGGAACTGTTCAGAATGCGGATGTTTGTTTTCAGCAGCGCGAAGCAGTTAATCCATATTATCTAAAATTCCCGGAAATTGTGCAGTCTGTCATGGAGCGTTTTGCCGGGCTGACAGGGCGCTCTTATCACCTGTTTGATTACACCGGAGCGCCGGAAGCAGAACATGTGATCGTGTGCATGGGATCGGGTGCTGAAACCGTGGCTGAAACTGTTCATTGGATGGTAGCCCACGGTCAAAAAGTGGGACTGGTCACAATTCACCTTTATCGCCCTTTTTCGATTGAGCATTTTCTGGCAGTACTCCCACCAACTGTGAAGCGGATCGCGGTTCTCGATCGCACCAAAGAGGCCGGTAGCCTGGGTGAACCGCTGTACCTTGATGTTATGACTGCCGTTGGGGAAGGATATCACTCCGGGCAGGCAACCTTCCGGGACTTACCTCGGGTGATTGGTGGACGCTATGGCCTGGCCAGCAAAGAATTTACGCCAGCCATGGTCAAGAGTATCTTTGAAGAACTGGATAAACCCAGGCCGAAGAATCATTTCACGGTGGGTATCC
>CAILYI010000021.1 GCA_903838415.1 uncultured Anaerolineae bacterium
CGCGGTATCCTTTTACAGAATCGGCATTGCTGATGTGCAAAATGTGTTTTTTCTGAACTGGCACGATAAAACCTCTCTTTGTGATTTGATGTCTACTGGCGTTGATTTTACTCATAAATGACAGCGAGTGTGTACGCAAAATAAATCCCATATTTCTTGCACCAACCGGCTGGGTAAGGATGGCAAACCTAACTACTGCCACAGATTCCGCCAAAACGATGCTGTCCAATTCTGAGCACGAGACTCGAGAAGCTGGGGATAAAATTGAGTCTGGACCAAAACCAAGTAATTGAAACGTAGAACGAGTGCCTTCAAAAAAATCCCTTTTTCCCTCGAGGGAATTTCGCATACGGATTTTTTCGCACGTTTTTCATCGCCGGCATTAGCAGCCCTATTTGACTAAACGATTCAAGCCGTACCAACCCGTTTCTCCTGGTTATGGGTGACGTTCAAAACATAGACTAATTCACCCTATTGATTACAGGGTTACTAAAAAAAATATGACGCGATTTATGTCATAATTGACTTGGAATCTATTTCAGATAATGCCCATGAAAAAACAAGCCAGCCCCCAATTGACCGCAGCAATTTTAGAGGCAGTTGACAATCAACTGCGAGACTTGAATCCACCAGAAGCCAAAGAAACCTATGACCGGCTCATTGCAAGTGGCATTTCTGACACAGAGGCACGGCGGTTAATAGCGGCTGCGCTTTCGAGTGAGATGTTCCATGTGTTGAAATACAAAAAGAACTATAACCCAGAAAGATACATCGCATCTTTACGGAAATTACCAAAACTTCCCTGGGATTAGTTCAGATTTTCAGCCAGTGTTCTTGTAAGCCACAAAACTGTCCACCGTACATCCCCAGACAAGAGCGGGCGTCACACGCACTTTCGGAGTGTCTGCTTCAACTGTGGGTTCAGGCCTTGCGCTTTCATCTCCTTGTCGATAATATCTTCCATCACCTTGCTAAACTTTGCTCCGATGTTACGCCCATTCGACACCCAAAGGCAAAATGAAAAATGAACTAAAAAAGCTGGTTGGCACCATTCCCTTTGAAAACGGTTTCAAAAAGAGAATGAGATTCCATCAAGGTTGGTGGAGAGCGTTTGTCCTGGCGGAAAAAGAAGGGGATTATCCAACCAGAAAAGGTGAAGTTATCTGCAACACCATTTCGAGTGGACAAATTAGCCGAAAAAACTTTTTGTCAGGAAAAATATTTGAGGCCGTTGAGCAAACAATCCGAGAAAGAAAAATGGCTCAATCCGGCATACTTGAGGAAAACCGGCTATTTAATAATTTACTATCCAGCCAACCGCTTTGTTTCAACTTTTTTGGTGAACTCAAAATAGATGTAAATTTTGCATTGAAAGTTTTACAGAAGTTTTGGCCGAATATTACTAAAGTCAAACGGGTTATTTTTGAGTTCTCTCCTGCGGAAAATTATACAAATGACAATTCTGCTTTTGATGTAGCCTTTGAAGTGATGGCTGGTGACCTGAGCGGACTTGTAGGACTCGAGTGCAAATATACAGATAGTTTCTCTTCAACGGAATATGATAAAGAACTATACCGACATATTTTCAACCAAAGTAAAGGGAAGGTTTTCTTGGCTGAGTATGATGAATTCAAATCAGCAAGATTAAACCAACTTTTTCGTAACCAGTTAATAGCCGAAGCGCTTGTGCAAAATGGTCACTATGATTTTGTTTATGCTGGGTTATTTTGTCATCAATTTGATAAAAATGCTTTACAGATCGGCACAGAATTTCAGCATAAATTGAATAATGGTGAGAAAATTTTCAAGATAATCACCTATCAGGAATTCATTGAAAAAATACAGCTGTTGGAAATAAGTTGGGAACAGCGAGAGTTGAGCATGTTGCTTTGGGCTAGATATTGTGGCATACAGTTAAGCGAGCAGGCTTTTGAATAAGTTGGAAAACTTGATTTCATAAAACCGCGCCCAATTATGCGCGATGGGGCGGCTGCCCACCCCACCGATATTCCCGAACCGGATGGGAAACTTACTCTTCATCCGGCTAATAGTTCCGCACGCCGGAATATGTCCAGTAAGAACACCTGGATAATGCCAGGGGATGTCGGGCAACTCGCAACTCTACCACTGAGGAAACCCAATAACGCACTATGGAAGCAAAATCATGACACAACCCAACGTTCCAGATTCTCAACCAACTCACCCTGCTCTTGATGATTCTGAACACTTAACGCGCAAATCGGTCGAAATGCAGGCACCGATAAGCTTATTAAACACTGAACTCGATCATCTTCGCCCTAAAAAAAAGAAACCTGATCGAGAAACGTTGATAACAAGGCTGATATTACTTGCTGCCTTGCTACTTGCCGCCATTCCTTCGGCGCTTGTGGTTGCGCAGAAATGGCTTAACATTTTACCGGGTGATTGGAATCGCGAAACCTGGTGCAAGGTGGATTTCCTGTGCAAAACGATCCTTCCCTCTTATTTCTTGGTCATTCTATGGTGTTTCCTGGCCCTTACGATCCTTATGATATTGGGGGGGAGAAAACCGATCGTTGTCACAGAAAATGTACTCGTATCCTTTAGCGACCATACCGTCAGCCCCAGGCAAAAACAAATAGGCTTTTATTTACTCATCGCCTCCGGGCTGGGCATGACAGCTGTTATTATTCTCAGCCAAATTACACAAAAATGGCCTGGGTGGGATTTGGTTTTGGTATGGGGCGCTTATATGGCAGGCTGGACCGTACGATCCATCCCGTTTGCCTTTTTGCTCAAAAGCTGGAACAGGGATGGAGAATATTGGGTTTCGCTATTGCTGGGGCATGTAGCCGTTGTTACCGTGCTTGCGGCTTATTATGATGTTACACAGATTTTCTACTTATCGCTTGTGTTACTGGTTCTGACTTTTGGGAATCTCTGGCGTTTCCGAAAACGGGTTCCGGCGATCTATTGGATAATTTCAATCACGCTCGTAGTTTATTCAATTAATATTAATGGCTGGTGGACATCCATAATTGGAGATGACTATAATTTCCATAATATAGCCTGGCAGTTTGCAGAAAAGATGAGTTTCACCCAGATAGGTGAAATGCTGTTCAAAGCAGACGGTGCGCACGGCACACATCCATATTTTTCTTCATTCGTACAAGGCATCTCAATGAAGCTGGTCGGGCACGACAGTTTTGGGTGGCGATTTAGCAATCTATATCTATCTGCCTTGGGAGTGGGATTGTTTTATCTGTTTTGTAAATCCTTTCTTGTAAAACGCGAAGCGCTTGTGGCGGCCTGCCTGCTGGCCTCCTCGCATTATGTAATGACATTTGGGAAAATTGGTTATAACAACCTGCAAGCGCTCTTTGCTCTGACTCTGACCCTAGCTATCACGGCCTGGGCATTGCGCTGGAGACAGCCCATTGTATTTGCATTGCTTGGTAGTGTAATGGCCATGTGTTTTTATCTTTATCCCGCGTCCCTTTATGTAATCCCTGTGCCAATCATCCTACTACTTTTATATTATCCGCCCGCATCACGCTCAGCAATAGTCCGCTGGGTGGTAATGATTATCCCTTTGCTAGCGATGATTTATCCATTACTGATGCAGCCTGTGTATTGGAGTACAAAAGTAGCTGGCACTCTCTTTTTCCGACCGTATCTGGTTGAATCAGTTGCTGCCGTTATTCGGCATTTTGCCCAAAACATCTTTTATGCCATATTGTCTATTTTTTATATAGCCGAAGGACATTACATCGCTGTTTCTTACATCGACCCAGTTAGCGCCAGTTTTGTATTTATCGGGTATTTCGTACTTCTAACCCAGATACGTCGCCAGCGTTTTGCCATTTTCACGGCGCTATTTTTTGTTTTATTTTTGTTTACTGTTAGCGCTTCCCATGATCGCGAAACCCCACCTTCTACGCGTATGTTTTTGATGCTACCGCTTTTTGCATTATTCGGTATGTGGGGAATCATGTGGGTTGAGCAAAGCATCAAGAAAGCTGACTTTTTTGAATTAAGCACCAACAGGATGCTGGTCCCGATCCTTCTGGTCGTCATCGCTGGAACAAATCTGGTACAGGCTTATACAATATCACCCATGCGTTTCGCTCCAACACAATCGGCTGAGTCTCTATTTGTCGGTATTACACAAAGCATACAACAAGCCGAACCAAATAGCCCCAAAAACTTTGCTGTCATCTATGGAGATGTCTGGGGAATTCAGGGCCTGGTTGAATTTCAAAATGTATATCCTCACCTGGCCTGGTTTCACCTTTACGGTATACAAATTCTAGAACCAAAGCTGCCAGAAGAAGATTTCAAGTTATTTTCTGACCGGAATACACTCATCATGGTTTCCCCTTATATTGATCCAGAGTGGCAAAATGCCTTGGATGCCCCGTTGCAAGCCTTGGGAAAAGTACGCTGCGATGTTTCCACGCCAGATGGCCAAAAACGTTTTGCGCTGTACTATGCTCCAGACCTGCCTTCGGCCTGTCCAACTTGGTAAATGACACTGATTTGCAATTTTCGATAGAATGTCAGTCAAAAAAAAGCAACCTACGCAGAGTAGGCGGACAAGTGCGGGCATTCGCCTGTGCATGCAAACCAAAGCCCATATTTCTGACGTGAGTTTGCAACACCAGACTTCCCGGACAGCATACTTTCCCGTCAGGCTTTCTGTAGAAACAAAATCGGTACACCCTGGTCATTATCAATTCTGTATCCAAATGGCTTGACCAGGCAAACAAAAAAGAGCCCGCTTTTCAGCGAACTCTTGTTATTGACCTGGATTTAGCGCTCGTAAGTGTGGAACGAGTCAGGCTTGCCAACCTTGCAGGAGAAGAGCAAAGTCTTGTTATTGGTCAGGTTAAACTTACCAGTTTTTAGCCCGCAGGGGGTCTTGGCATAATAATAGTAATAACCCGAAGAAATCGTGAAGCGATGGGTGCCGGCAAACCATGTATAGGACTTGATAGTGCCACTGGTCATCAAGGTGATGACCACAGCGCCTTCGGTCGAATTGCGGATTTCAATTTGGGGGGTACCACCGCTCTTGGCAAGCGCGCCGCTCATCGGCAACATAGAGAGCAGGATGATGATAAGGATGATGGCGATTGAAAAGGCTTTTTTCATGTTTTCTCCGCTCGCTGATAGTTGGTAAAAATGGCTCATGAAGAGCATTTCACATGCGTAAATTAGTCGCAA
>CAILYI010000022.1 GCA_903838415.1 uncultured Anaerolineae bacterium
AGATGTGTTGCATGTTTTTGCTTAACATGCCCAAGATGTGGCAGTTTGTCCAAACTGTAAATGTTTGAGCGTAGCCGTGCACGAGAGTGAAGAACGTTGCATTCGCCATCTGGATATTTGGAGCAAAGCGACGTATGTCCATTTTCCAGCGCGACGTTTCGATTGCAAGCAATGTAAGAAACCATTCACAGAAGAGTTATCCTGGATTGAGAATAAGCGTCGGACAAGTACGGAATACGAATTGAACGTCTATAAGCAGTGCCAAGACACTGATGTCGAAGCAGTGGCAGAACGAGAAGGGTTGCATCCAGAAACCGTGAGAAGTATTTTTGGACGTTGGGCAAAAAGAGCAGAGAAAAAACAAAAACGGGCCTTTGTGCATTGTCTTGGTATCGACGAGATTTCGTTACGCAAAGGGCATCAGCATTTTGCATTGGTTTTGACCGACTTGGAACGCCATTATGTGATTGCGGTTCTGTCAGAACGCAGCCAGAAAGCTCTGGAAGCATGGCTGGACGGCTTGAAAGAAGATGAACGGAAGGCGATCCGCCTGGTAGCCATGGATATGTGGGGACCCTACCGTGGAGTTGTAAAAACCAAACTGTCCCATGCTGAAATTGTTGCAGACCGCTTCCATGTGTTGAAACAACTCAATGATGCCATCGCAAAAATCCGACGCAGCTTGCAAGCCAAATCCGACAAAGCCTCTTATGAACTTCTCAAAGGTACCCGCTGGATTCTGGTGAGAAACCGCGCAGATTTGACACTCGAAGAAGAAACCAAACTCCAGATAGCCTTGAATGCCTTTCCCGAGTTGCGAACTGCATATTTATTGAAAGAAAAATTCGCTCTGATTGCCAACACAATCCAAAATCGACCACGGGCAGAACGTTTCTTGGGTGCATGGGTGTGCGAAGCCCAATCGACTGGTTTATCTCAATTGGTAAAGTTCACGCAAACACTCCAAAACTGGTGGAACGAATTCCTAAATTACTTCAACGAAGGCTTCTCCAGCGGCGTTGTGGAAGGATTGAATAACGCCATTCGCGGAATTATCCGGCGTGCTTATGGTTACCTCTTGTTCGAAAATTTCCGCTTGCAAGTCATCGTTCAGATTGGCTATATTCCTGCCAATCTCCCACTAATCTGATGGGAACCTTTTTTATGAGTGAGTGCTGCTTAGCTTATCGCTGACCAACAGATTCAGGCTGACCCCGATTCCGCTGCTTCAAGAGTCAGTCTGCGGTGAAGTTCAAGGGGGAACGCGCATCATTAAACGTCCGCTTTATTATTTCGCTGCCAGAGGGTCAGGAACATGCCCACCATTTGCCTGTAAATCAACCACAACCTCTGCGACTACCTGCCGAATTCCCTGAAGCGCAGCTTTAGATTCGGATGCCAGCCAGCTCAGGCTGGGAAACTCGGCGCACTGGCCAAGATATTCACCATCTTCTTCAGACCAGGTCACTCGAAAAGTATAGCCGTCATTTTCAAGAACCATCTTGCGTCTCCATTTAAGAGGGGGAGGCTTCATCACCTGGTGCTCCGTATTAAGGCTGCAGCAAGCTCTCGACTTCCTTTAGTACACTAAAAATATCTGGTGCATCTGCTGCAATCACATCACTTTCCCCGACATGTTTGTGATGCGGAGCAGACGGTAAATCAGGAAAATGGGGAGCATTGTCGTAACGAAGAACCAGGGTTCCATCTTCGCGCTGGTAGTGGTATGTGTAGGTTTTCTTTTGAAGTTTTCCCTGCCCAATGAACAATTCGCGGAAGTGTAGGAGCGAGTTGTCAATGAAATAGATATCAGCGCGGATAAACCAAACTTCGCCGCGATCGTCAACGGAAATAACTGGTTGGGCGACAAACGGCGAAGCAGAAAGCGCAGCCTGAATCTTTTGGAAATAAGAGTCAGTCAAGTTTTGCTTCTTTTAGGGATGCGCGTTGGGCTTCGAGATGCCGAAGAGCTTCAATTTCCATCCACCAATCGAGATAGTCCAGGGTTTCCTCGATTTCGCGAGCATTGAATTTGCGTTCGAATTCGTCGCTGGTCATTGCGTAGCGTGTTTCATAGGGAGCAAGCGCCTGAAGTGTGCGCTGGATGGAATGGTCGAGTAGTTTTGCCTCACGTTCCAGTGCTGATTTTAGCAATGGCTTGAGCCGTTTTGCATCTGATGTGCGTACCGTTACTTGTTGAAGCATAAAGTTCTCCTTGTCTGCAAAAACTGCTGACAAAAGCATTATAGCAAATTAGGCAGGTTTGTTATGATTTTGTCGAACAATTCGTATTAATTTAGCAGGCTTCATTATCGAGCATGGGCTTCATCGCGAGTCACGGGTTTGAATCCCTCTACTTTCAGGGGATTCGCCATCAATTCGTCAATAATATCGAGTTGTTTTATTTTCTCACTTTGGGCAATAAGAATTACCTGAACATCCTCTGCCACTTTTCCCATGAATTCGGCGGGAATTTGAATGATGCCGTTTTTGGTTTTGGCGCGGAATTCAATTATCAGCATGATTCACATCTCTTCCAATATATAAATATCGTGACCCGCGCACAGCGAAAATCTAAATATGTTTCTCCTAGATTTTGCCTATGCTCCGCGAGAATTGGCCAACCTGATTTGAAGGCTAGCGCCGACTGCGTCAGCGTAACGTCTTATTGTTGACAGACGCACATCATCAGCATGGTTTTCAATGCGAGAAATAGCGGATTTTTTAGTTTGTAACTTTTGAGCCACTTGATCTTGAGTTAAACCAGCCGCTTCCCTTGCCTGGCGTAAAATGACACCAATTTTAAAATTGGCGTAACCTACTTCATAGCTTTCTGAGAATTCGACATCGCGTTCAGCACGTTTTTGAATATACTGTTTTACATCACTCATGGTTATTTTCTCCTTGCTAAATATTCATTCTTTCGGCGAAGCGCAAGCGCAATTTCCTGTGTTGGCGTCTTTTGCGTTTTCTTGGCAAAACCATTTGTCAAAATGAGCAAAGAGCCGTTGTCAAAGAACCCCAATAATCTAAAAATATCATTTCCAAATTGGATACGGACTTCCCAAATACCTTCGCTATCAACCAGCTTTTTGAAATATTGGCGGGGGACGGTCTCTAATTCCTCGATTAGCTGCAATACCCATAAAACTTTCTGCGCTTACTTACCCGTCAAAGAGTCTAAAAACATTTCAATTGGGCTGTTACCGTTAATACGATAAAAAACTACTGTCCGCATATCCCTATGTTATCACAAATGTGAACTTGGCGTAAAAGTTTTATCTTCTATTTTGGGATTTACTACTACGGTCTGAGCACCTTACAGAATTAATTATTGCTGCTAACGCAGGATCGCTCCATAATTTGGATAGGAGAAATCCAAAGGAGGCTTAACCATGAATAGCAGCGAAGAATTGTATGGTCGTTTGA
>CAILYI010000023.1 GCA_903838415.1 uncultured Anaerolineae bacterium
AGGAGGTCATTTCGGATGGCAAAACATTTTCTTAAGTTGTGGCTGATGCTCCTGGCAAGTCAGTTCGGCTAATTTTTTGCCTGAAATTTGCTCAGAATCTCGTGCAAATTGAATTCTTAAACACGTTCTTACAAGACATCGATGAGGATGACGAACTGGAAGCCTTTGAAACCTGGCAGGAGTATCTCGAAGCACACCTCAAGCTGCCATTTGAAGCTGTGGTGTCAGAATCCCAGGAACGCGGTCCTCTGCATGCTGGTGACTTGGTGAAGGTTATTGGCTTTGAAGGTGTGGAAGACATCTATGGCGTGTTGGTGAACATCAAAGCCAGGGGGAACACGTATGTTTTCCCTTTGTGTGATCTGCAAGCGTCCAACGAAAAATCGGCAAACTTTATAATGACCGATGATTATGCTGTCTGGTTCGCTAATCGTTGAGTGCTCCTCGGGAGAATACAGGATGGTAAAACCGGGCAGTAAAGACCGCAAAGCCAGCATCTTGATCACCGGCCTGGAGTTGGATGAACTCCAGCGTTTTGTCTGGATGATGGCAGAAAGCTTTGGCCTGGATCGCCGCATAGCCGACTACCAGGGCGTTAGGCCCATCGGATTTTGGCGCTGGGACATTGAATGCCTGGTGGATGTGATTGACTCGGTACTGAATGATCCCGAATATTACCCTGTCCAGGGCAGTCCTGAACATCAGGCGATCAAGGCGCTACGCGACCGTTTGCAAGCAGAGAATGATGTTTTGTAGGCCGAAATACGGTCAAGCACAAGGAAGAGGTGAATATGTCGAACCGTCGAAAAGCCGCATCTGACCGTTTAGCAAATATCCGCGCTTATCTTGAGAAGAAAAATAAGCCTGAGTTAGTTGCTTTGCTGCTTGAACTGGTGCAGGAGATGGACGAGCCGATCCGCCAGCGCTTTTAGGAGCATTTAGCCCCTCCTGGTATGGCGACCGCCGATTTGCGTTACCCATCTGCCGAAGATTTCCTGTCTGAATTGGAATCCTTTGCCGAGGAAGTCTCTGAAGGCGAGCATTATGATGAAGATGCGGCAACGTATTACGGCGAGGATAATTACAGCGAGTACGAAGATTACGATCCGGAGGATCATGCGGCCATCAAGGCGCTGCGCGGCTTCTTTCACGAGGCCGACTCGTATTTTGACGCCGGCCAGTTTGCCGTAGCTGCGCAAGCGTATGAACAACTGCTCGATCTGGCGCTGAGCGAGACCTACGAAACCTTGGGGATTCCGACGCCAATGAAGTTCCTGGAACAAGATGAGCGCCAGGTGGTCAGCCGATATTTTGCAGCCTTGCAGGCCAGCTGGTCACAGAATGAGTTTTTCGATCAGACGCTGTATTACCTGGCGCGCCATGAGAGCCAGGCCGACCTGGATCGCTTCCTGGAACTGGTTGGGGATGAACGCCCCGCGCTGCAAGCACGTCTGGAAACCTGGGCAGACCGGCACCTCCAACACAGGCTATCAACGCCTTATGATGGCCTGGCGCTTCAGTTGCGTTTGCTGCTGCGATTCTACGAACAAGATGGGCGATTGGATGCCATGCGCAACTTGTGGGTGCGTTTTTGTCGTATGTATCCGGCCTGCTACACACCATTGTTGGCTGACTGCCAGGCTGCCAACGACTGGCAGGCAGTGCTCCAGTACGCCCAGGAAGCCCTGGAAGTTGCTCACTTACCCCTCCCGACTTATTACTCTCGTGAAGCGTGGGATCGCCCCGATACACTTTCATTGCGCGGCTACCTGGCGCGGGCTTATTCTGCTACTGGCGATACGGTTAAGGCTTTTGAGCTCTATCGTCCTGCCTTTGACGAATCGCCTTGCTATGCAACCTATGCCCAGGCCCGGCAGTTGGCCGATGCAGTTTCCGCTGAAAAGGGGGCAGCATTTACATCGGAGACTATTGATCACCTGCGCCAATACGGGGAGCGCCAGCGATATTTGCTGTGCCAGGTGTACCTCAGCGAAAATCAGTTTGATGATGCTTACTTGTTAGTTGCATCATTGACAGGTTACCAGGGGATGGAAGAAAGCAAGCTGGTTGCCAAAGCCCACCTGTTGGCTGCGTTCGGCCCATCGCCCGATGAGCACATGGAGAGCAATCTGCGCGATCTGTACGCCACGGTTGAGCGGGGCGAAAAAGAGCCGCTGCGCTTTTTACGTGACGCTTTGCATCAGGCGCCGGCTGTCTCGCGAGACACCGCCATCGAACGAGTCGAGAGTAGTTATCATCGCCTGATGCAAACGCATATTGACAACGGGCGTAAGACCTACGCTACCGGCGCTTACTACTGTGCCGTGTTAGGGGAAATTGCCTTGCATGAAGGTCGGTCGGCAGCGTTCAGACAATGGTATGAAAAATACATGGAAGCCTATAAGCGTTTCCGCGCTCTGCGCGCAGAGATGGATATGAAAGTGGAGCCAGTGCTGCGCAGCCGATTATCGGTGAGACGTTGAATGATACAAGGGGAAAGTCAGAGCAAGTTCACAAATCATCCCAAAGCCAATTGTACCGGCTTGCCCTTATCTCGGTCCGATCCGGGTGAGCAGGTATTGGACCGAGCGGGGGTCGGCGTACAGGCCATCCAAAGTCGAAGGATCGGTGACTTCAATGACGGGCAGGTTTTATGCAAAGAGGTAAGCCCGTAACCATATTTACCGTGCCTATGAAATCTTTGGCGCGTTGGACTACTTTCACGATTAAGCCATTCGGCTATGTGGGTTTTGAAGTGCCCGTGTTAACTTGAATGCACGCCAAGCGGCGCGTCAGTTACAAGGCGATTGGATACAAAAATTTTATGCAGGCAATCAGGCTGGTAGTATCTTCTGCAGCCAAAAGCCTGCGCCAGACTGGAGCCTAATATCATCGAGAGTTACTTTGAGTTGGTAAACCTGTTTTGGCTTGGACATGGGATTTCCCTTACAGAACACAGTTATCTGTTGGGCATCAGCAAGTGTAAGATATTTTCGCGGGTCAACAGAGCCAATTCTTCTGTTGCCGCAAGGAATGGACGCACATCTTCTACGGCTTGTTCCAAAGCGATGCCTTCCAGTCGGGAATAAACCACCTCGCGCCAATTATCGACCGTTAAGACCGGGCCATTCCAGTTCGTTTGTGCCAGGGCGTTGTTCAACAAAACCAGGTTGGGGGTAGGCCAACCTTTATCGGACAAATACCAGGTCAAATCATATAGATCGCGACCTTTGAGATAGGGGCGCTGCAAAATGGCGTGCAATTTTCCAGCCAGCAAGGAACCCTGGTCGTGATGCTGGAGATTGAGCAGCACATGCCGACGAATCAGCGAGGTTGCCAGCCCGGCCCCGCGTGGTGGATTGCTATCAACCTCGATCTTGACTGCCATGATTTCATCGCGGTGAGGGGACAAGTTCAAATCAAAGGGCAGACCAGGAAAACGCACAAAGGCGCTGTGAACAGTCTTCTGGTCATTGACCTTCAGTTCAACCACATAGCCTTGCGTCTCTAAATCACTGCGGAGAGATTTCAGGAAAGCGCGAAAATCATAATGCTCAGATGGCCTTTCCAGGGCGAAATCCAGGTCTTCCGAATAACGCGGCAGGGAATACAGGAAACGCAAAGCCGTTCCGCCATGAAAGGCCAGCATGGTCATGACTCCGCTCCGCTGCAAGCTTTGCAGGATGAGGGCTTGCAGATATTCGCGCGCCAAGTTAATCGCCGCCAGCGGTGATTTTTCTGATTTCGCTAACCAAAGCAATTCTTCTTTCATACGATTTCCTCGTAACCGGCCGACTCTTCCCCCGCCAGCCTGACGATATGTTCTGCCACCCGCTGCCATTTTGGTTTCCCGGCACGTTGAGCTAATTCATGCAGCCGATCCAGATTCAGCCGTTCCAGGTTCTGTAGACGGAGTTGGCGCAGGTAATCAATGGTGTCGGCCTGGGGGGTAAGATGCGCCAGGTCAAGGATCGCTTTTTCGGGTGTAGCAACAAAGGCAGATTGTTCCTGGGGTAAATCCACGCGCTGGTAGCCGAAAAAAAGATGCATGGCAATATGCTGAAAGTGGAACCCATACTCCCATCGCGCAGGGCGCTCCGTCGTTACACTCCACGTCCGCGCAACATACTCTGGAATCAGCCCATAATAAGCCAACGCCGACTGCGCACTGACATAGGAACCGGGCATCAAAAAATTGGCAACCAGGAAGGGATGGGGAATGATTTTCTGATAGGGCGGCGCCAGGGTATATAGTCCCCGCCGCAGTTGTCTGAGTTTGCCAACGCCGACCCAGCGGGACAATTGCCGGCGGACATCGTTTGGGTCAACGTCTCCAGAGAGGAGCAAACCCGTCTCAAAAAGTGGCTGGTCAGCAACCAGGTGAAGTAATCGCTCGAATTGCATGTATTTATTATGCCATTAATGGCAAATTAATTCAACAAAAATGGGTATGCTTTTCGCTCACATGATAAGAGCCTCCCAGAAACTCCCCTCAAAACGAATATGGGCGTATTGTGCTATTCTGGGGAGATAGGGCAGGCTCTAAGAATCATAAAGGGCTATTCCGATAAATGAATAGCCCTTTGCTATCATACAACCGAATCTGTTTATTTCAATTTTTAGTGCCGCCTACGTTGCCGCCTACGCTATTCTGCGAAATTTATACCCGTAGACAATCACGCCACGTTCATCGCCATCGTTGCGCATTTTGCGGGTGACCATCTCGACGGGCATGCCAATTTCCACAGGCTGCTCGCCAAGGTCGGTCAATTGGGCGGTAATCATTGGCCCTTCGTTCAGCTTGACAATTGCCACCGTATAAGGCGTGTTGGTGTCATAACCGGTTGGTGCCTCATAAATCGTCGTGTACGAGAACACCTCGCCTTTGCCGCTGAAAGTGTATAGTGTTTTGGCTTCGTCGCCGCAGTTGGGGCAAACGTCGCGGGGCGGGAAAATCTTATAATCACAATGTGGGCAGACTTCTCCGACCAGACCGTATCGTTGTTGTTTTAATCGCCAGTGGCGTGCTATTTCCATTTTGTCAGCTCCTTGTTGAACAGTTCGTGATCCTAATTGTAATCAATCGCGCTATCAGGAACTATCAAAGAGCTATCTTTGCAGAAATAACAGGTTGAAATTTGCAGCGCAACATTTTTTAACTTATTTTCTCAAGGATGTGGCAAACCGTTGTGGATGCGGGCCCGCCAAGTGACTGGATCAACCCGTAGCGCGCGCCGTTTAATTGGTTCGGACCAGCTTCACCCCGCAGCTGCAGGGCTGCTTCGACAGCCTGATACACGCCGGTTGCGCCGCCCGCAAAACCGCGCGCCTTGAGTCCGCCCATTGTGGCGCATGGGATTTTACCCTTGAGCGTGATTGATCCGTCCGAGGCCAGCTTCCAGCCCTCGCCGCGGGCCGCGAAACCGGCGGCTTCCAGGCTCAGGGCGGCGTAAATGCTGAAGGCGTCGTGATATTCAAAGAAATCGACTTGTTCCAGCCCAATTCCCGCCTTTTTTAAGGCCTGCTCCACCGCAATTTGCGTGGATTGAAACTCGAGCAGATTTTGCCGGTCGTGCAGCGCCAGCGTGTCGGTCGAGTTGGCCGAACCGGCAATTTTTATTTGCGGATGGTTGAACTCTTTTGGCAAAAGGTCGCGGCGGGTTAAAATCAGCGCTGCGGCTCCATCCGCGTTGGGGGCGGCGTCGAACATGTTGATTGGCTCGCAGACCATTTCGGCTTTGGCGTAGGTTTCCGGCTTGATGGCTTTTTGGAACATGGCGAACTTGTTGCCAACGCCATTCGCGTGCGCGGTAACCGGGAATCCGGCAAACCCGTTTGCGGGGACGTGGTATTCGTGCATGTAGCGCTGCATCAGAAGCGCAGCCTGCGCAGTGACGGTCATGCCCTGGACAGCTTCGTAATCGCTGTCCGAAGCCGTGGCCAGCGACCATTCCACGTCTGAGCCGATTTTGTCGGTGAATTTCTCCACGCCGATGACGAGCGCCACATCCACCAGGCCGCTTTTGATGGCAATATAACCCTGGCGCAAGGCCGCGCCGCCGGAGGCTCCCGCGGCTTCGATGGTGGCTGCTTCAATTCCTGTCAGACCGGCGTAATCGGCCAGTAAGGTGGCCAGGTGGGCCTGATTTGACAGATTGGGCGCCAGCATGTTGCCAGCAAATAAGGCCTGCGGACGCAATCCGCCGCTATCTTGCACGGCGGCTTTGATCGCCATAAATGCCAGCTCGCGCAGGGAAATATCCCAGTGCTCGCCGACTTCTGTTTGTCCAATACCTGCAATAACAATATCGGTCATGAGTTCTCCGAAATGGTGAGTTGGTAGCCTGGGAAGTTGGCAGGTTGGTAAGTTGGCAGATTGGTAATTTGGGGAATTGGTTTACACATTGACTTCCCAAATCCCAATCTACCAATTCTCAATCTACTTCATCGCTAATTTGCCGCGGAAGCGGACGTAGGCCGCGTAATCGATTTCTGTGCGGCGGGCGATGTAATCCTGGGTTTTGGCGGCCAGGTTCTGGCGCTCGGTAACTTTATCAGTGACGAGAATATCGAAGGCGTCAGACCCGGCGCCAGATCCGAAGGAAACCATCAGGATGTGATCGCCCGGTTTGGCGATATCCAGCACGGCGGTCAGGCCGATCATGGCGGCTCCAGCGTAGGTGTTCCCGATCACCGGAACCAGCAATCCGGGGGCGATTTGCTCCATCGAAAATCCCAGTTGACCTGCCACGCGCTGTGGAAATTTTGAATTGGGTTGGTGGAAAACGGCCCATTTGTAGTCTTTGGCGGTGGTTCCGCTGGCTTGCATCATGGCGGTGGCGGCTTCAGTGATGTGCTTGAAGTAGGCTGGTTCGCCGGTGAAGCGCATGCCGTGTTCGGGATATTTCTGGTATTCGCGGCGCCAGAAATCGGGGGTGTCGGTGACGTAGGAGTAGGATGAATTGATCACGGCCAGCGCTTCTTCCGCCGGGCCGACGATGTAGGCGGCGCCGCCCGCGCCCGCCGTGTATTCGAGCGCGTCGCCGGGTTTCCCCTGTGCGGTATCCATGCCGATGGCCATGGCGTAGCGGCCCATGCCCGAGCCGACCAGGCCCATCGCGGCGACCAGGGCTTCCGTCCCGGCTTTGCAGGCGAATTCCCAGTCGGCGGCCTGCGTGTTGGGGACGGCGCCGATGGCTTCGGCCACCAGCGTGGAAGTCGGTTTGACCGCGTACGGATGGGATTCTGACCCGACCCAAACCGCCCGCAGCTCAGCCGGGTCAATTTGGGCGCGGAACATGGCGTTGCGCGCCGCTTCGATCGACATGGTGATGACGTCTTCGTCGAGGCCGGGGACGGCTTTTTCTTTGATCGGCAGGCCGCCTTTGCCGCCTGTCCAGACGCGCGCGACTTCTTTGGCGGGCAGGCGATAGCGCGGCACATAGGCGCCGTAACCGATAATGCCAACCGGTTTGACCGGTTTGAGCAGCGTAGCGGAAGGTTGATTGTTGGGAGTTGTCATGGATGGTTCCTTGTCGTTTGCCTGAGTATGAGGTTGCAAGCCTACTCGTTCATGGCGTGTTTGTTTTTTGTTATGCCTGGCCTAGCATCCGGCGCGCTTCGTTGGGGTCACTCCAGCTGACCAGATCCAGGCCCAAATTTTCGACCATTTCAAAATCCGGACGCCACATATCGCCCATGATGACAGCCACTCCGGCGCGGTGGATCTGTTCCACATCCGCAGGTTGCACAATTCCGTAGCTCAGGCTGATGGCGTCCGTCTGGGTATGTTTCAGAAAATCGCCATAATCGACCAGCCGTCCGTTGAGCAGGGCGCGCGTGGTCAATTCGGGGTGACTTTGCTTAATCTGCAGCAGTTGCACATGATCCCATGAAATAAGCATGACGTGTTCCTGGGTTTGCGTATGTTCCAATAAACGGATTACTTCACGGGTCAGCCTGCCTTCAGGGATAAAACCAACCTTCAGGTCCAGGGAAAGACAAACGTCGTTTTCGCGCGCCCAGACCAAGACATCCTCCAGGCTCGGGAGCGGTTCGTTCTGGATGTTGATCCCGTTTAGCTCAGCCCAGGGCACGTTGAAACACCAGCGACCGTCAGGCAGAGTGTAATTATGGCGCAAAAAAGCGACCCCATCCTGGCTGAGCTGAACATCCACTTCGAGAAAGTCAGCGCCAGATTGGCTGCCGAGTTTCAGGGCTGTCCAAGAATTTTCCGGGGCAAGTCCTTCAGCGCCGCGATGGGATTCGATCAGGATGCGTCCGTTGATGGATTTTAATAAATCTTTTTTCATGGGATGTCGCCTGGTTTACGGGTTCCGCTCTTTTAGGATTTGTTCAGCCCGGTCGATGCGGACGGTTTTTTCTGCCACCATCTGCGCCGCGACTTTTTCAATCATATCACCGCTTGCCCCGGCGGCGATCGCAACCTGATGGGCGTGCAGCGTCATGTGTCCGCGTTGGATGCCTTCGGTGGCGAGCGCGCGCAGCGCCGCCATATTTTGCGCGAGACCCACCGCCATGATGATTTCGGCCAGCTCGGACGCGGTTTGGATGCCCATCAGCTTGATGGCGGTGCGCGCCGCCGGGTGGACTTTGGTCGCTCCGCCGATGATTCCGACCGCCATGGGCATTTCCAGCGTGCCAACCAGGTTGCCATCGGCATCCTGGCCCCAGGTTGAAAGACTGGTGTATTTCCCTGAGCGCGCGGCGTAGGCATGTGCCCCGGCTTCAATGGCGCGCCAGTCGTTCCCGCTGGCCAGCACGACTGCATCCACGCCATTCATGATGCCTTTGTTGTGCGTTGCGGCGCGGTAGGGATCCGCGGCGGCGAAGGCGTAAGCGGCGATAATGCCGTCGCGCACGGTTTCGCCGGAAAAATTATCAAACGCCAGTTCTTTGACGGGGATGGTGCAGCGCGCCCGCGATAAGCGCTGATCTGCCAGGTTCGACAAAATCCGCAAATGGACTTTCCCGCCGGTGATGGCTTCCACTTGCGGGGCGAGCCGTTCGCAGGCGGTGTTGACGGCGTTCGCGCCCATGGCGTCGCGCACGTCATAAATCAGGTGGATGACGAGAAATGCGCCAATCGGTGACTCATCGATGATGCGCACTTCGATATCGCGCGCGCCACCGCCAAATTTCTTGAGAACCGGGTCGATTTCATCCGCGGCGGCCAGCAATTTGGCCTTGTTTTCGTAGATTTTGAATTTTGCTTCATGCAGGTTGATGACGTTGATGACCTGCATCTGACCAATCATCAGCGGCGAAGTGCTGGATGTCTGGAATCCGCCCCCGGCGCGGGCGAGTTTCGCCATAAAAGAAGCTCCCGCCACAACGGACGGCTCCTCGATCACCATCGGGATCAGCACATCGCGTCCGTTGATCTGGAAGTTGAGTCCCAGCCCAAGCGGTAACGTGTGCAGGCCGATCACGTTTTCGATCATGTGGTCGGCGGCTTCAGGGGAGATTCCGCCATTTGTCCACGCTGAAAGCTCTTCGGGAGTCAAATTGGCGGCGGCAGCGGCCCGGGCGAGACGTTCTTCAATGGTCAGGTGATAAAATCCGGCGAGGCGAGAAGTTCCCATAATTCCTCAGAAGCAAAAATGATTGTTTCGCCAGCAATGAACGCTGGCGAAAGTATAGTATTGTAATTCTACTTTCTCCTGCTGGCAAAACCTATCAACTTGAACAAATCGGACGGGTAGGGTAGAATATATCCAAGAGGAGAACATGAATGCTTTTAACGCGGCAGCAACTGGAAGAACGGCTGATAGCGCTTCACGAGGCAAGTCTTCAACTTGTCGAAGATATTTCGCTCGAGACGCTGCTCGAACGTATTGCCACGGTGGCTTGCGAGCAGGTTGAGGCGCGCTATTCTGCGTTGGGTGTTCTGGGGGAAGACGGCAAGCTGGCACAATTCATTACCATTGGGATGACACAGGATGAGATTCGCCGTATTCCGCACCCGCCGGCTGGGCGCGGGCTGCTCGGCGCGTTGATGAATACCGAAGATTCGATTCGCGTCGCTGAAATTTCGTCCGATAGTCGCAGCATTGGCTTTCCTCGCAATCATCCGCACATGCGCTCGTTTATGGGCGTGCCTATCCGCCTGGGCGACACCCAACTGGGCCAGATTTACCTGACCGAGAAGGTTGATCACCGTCCCTTCACCGCGGATGACGAGCGGATTATCCAGATGCTGGCCGCTTATGCGGCGGTTGCCATCCATAACGCGCGCATGTATGACGAGCTTAAACAGCGCGATCAGGCTTTGACGCGCCGCAATCAGGATCTGGCGCTGCTCAACAACATCGCCGGGGTGCTGACGGCTTCACTGAAGCTGGATGAAATCTTACACAAGACGCTTTCCCTGGTGATGGAATACATGGAAGTCGAATCGGGCGAGATTTTCCTGCTCGAAGAAGATAAACAGACTCTGCGATTGGTACTGCACCGTGGACAGGCTGCTGAAGTTTTCTGGACGCGCAACCGTTTTCAATCTGGTGAAGGGATGATTGGGCTGGTGGCGAAAACCGGCGAAGCGGTCGTCAGTCACGATCTGGCGCACGATATGCGTTATCTGCGCGACGCGGTGGTGGATGCCGGTTTCAAGCAAATGGCCTGCTTCCCGCTGGCATCGAGTGGCAACCTGGTGGGCGTGTTGAGCGCCGTCACGCGCAGCTCAATTCCCCTGGACGAACATGATATCCAGGTCATTACAGCGATTGGAAGTTGGGCAGGACTGGCAATTGAAAATGCGCGACTGCACACCGATGCCCGCCGCTTGGCGGTGCTCGAAGAACGTGACCGCATTGGCATGGATTTGCATGATGGCATTATTCAGTCCATTTATGGGGTGGGATTGGTGCTTGAGCATGCCCGTTTGCTGGCAACGGAAGAACCCGAAAAGGCCGCCGATCGGATTCAACAGGCGATTGATAGTCTGAATCACACCATCCGCGATATCCGCTCCTACATCCTGGACCTGCGTCCGCGCCAGTTTGGCGATGAAAATCTGCTGGATGGCTTGCGCCGATTGGTGATGGAATTCCGCGTGAATACGCTGGTTGAAGCCAGCATGGCTGGAACTCCTGACGATCTGAAGGATGTTCCCCCCAGTCACGCGCTGGCCCTGTTCCATATCTGCCAGGAGTCGCTGGCCAATACCGCCAAGCACGCCCACGCCAAGAAAGTCGATGTCAGCGTGTGGACTTCGCCCGAGCGGGTGATGCTCGAAATCCATGATAATGGTTACGGCTTTGAGTCTGATAAAATGAGCATGACACTCGGACATGGTCTCTCGAACATGTTCACCCGTGCCCATCACGTCGGCGGAGATGTGGAGATAAATTCTGTTGTCGGTGAAGGCACGTCCATTTTAGCCTGGGTGCCCAGAACACAGTAGCGGTTTGTCTCATTCCCAGCGACTACAGAGGCGGCAGTGGCCGCCTTTTTGTTTCCAAGGACGTCTTTTTGAAATCGTTTTTCGTCACTCATTAATCATCGAAGAATCAACATGCCCATTTTTGCCATTTTAATATTATTCGTTTCAGCCATTTTGCACACCACGTGGAATTTGCTTCTCAAGCAGGCCGGGGAAAAATACATCGCCACCTGGTGGGCAATTTTGCTTGGATCGGCTGTCTTTTTGCCTTTCCTGTTTTTTACCGGTCTGCCAGCTCGCGAAACTTGGATCCTGTTGCTGATCAGTGTACTGGTCGAAGCTGCTTATTACGCCACCCTGTCCACTGCCTACCGGGATGCGGATTTTTCGCTGGTCTATCCGCTGGCGCGCGGCGCGGCTCCGGCGCTGATCGGTGTTTGGTCGGTGTTGTTTTTGGGCGAAAAACTGACTTTCGGCGGCATGCTGGGGCTTGGAATCATCCTTTTGGGATTGCTCATCATCGGCGGCAGTAATTTTTTCCAACGGAACCGGGAGAATCCGCATTTGAGAGGGACACTGCTGGCTTTGCTGTTGGCGCTGCTGATTTCCATCTACTCCACCATTGATGGCCGGGCGGCCAAACTGACGCCGGTTTTTCCCTACGCTGTTATGATTTTTTTCCTTGCGCCGGTCTTTACTTCTCCGCTAATGCTGCGCCGCTATGGTTGGCCGGTCCTGAAAGCGGAATTGACCATGCATCGCGTGCGCATCGTGGGCATTGGGCTATTGACGGTCAGTGCGTACCTTTTGGCATTGGCGGCGTATTCGATGGCGCCGGTCAGCTATGCGGGCGCCATCCGCGAGGTGAGTGTGGTGATGGGAGCATTTGCAGGCTGGTGGTTTCTCGGGGAACGTTTGGGTGGCTGGCGGCTGGCAGGGTCGATCATCATCTTCGGCGGGATCATCGTCATCTCGATCTTTGGCTGATTTACTCGTCGACGGCGGCCTAATTCGGGAAGATTGGGCGCAGAATGAACTTCCGCGAAACCTTTCCCTGCGTTCTGCCAGATGAGTCTTTGAATATCACGTTTCACGGACGCGGGTATATGTCCCTTCAACCCTTGAATTCTTTAAGATAGATATACGCTATTCGACCTGTTTTTGACATCATACCCCATATCTGGGGGGTCAATTCTCTACCCGGGCGATAATGGCTGAAACGTGTGTTCTAAAGTTGCGCGAATCCATGCAACTCTTTTCCGCGTTTTCTTTAAGGTTGGCCCGCCTTAAAGAAAACAAAGTTTTTAAGGTTGCGTAGGCCAGTGGTGTGGCAGGTTTCCATTCTTTTTGCTAGAATGATGGCAGTCATCCGAGAGGGATGCACGCCCCAAGCGTCCCATTACCCTGAAGTTTTGTGACAATTTATCATATCCGTTCCCCTCTGTGAAAGCGCGCAGAGGGCTTTGGTACCCTTTTTCCTTTATCGTGATTTTGGAGCGACCCATGAATGCAGAACAGGCCTGGCAATCGGTACTCGGGCAATTACAGATGGAAATGCCGCGCGCTTCTTTCGACACCTGGGTGCGCGATACCCGCGCGCTGAGCTACGAAGACGGCCTGCTGACCGTCGCCGTGCAAAATGCCTACGCGCGCGATTGGCTGGAGAACCGTCTCTTAAGCACCGTCGCCCGCCTGCTGGCTGGCATGATGAACCGCGTGGTGGAAGTCAGATTCGTCGTCGCCAGCGGGCAGGATACCGCTGAAGCGGAAGCCGGAGAAGTTGAATCCGCTGACGCCCTGCAGCCTGCTACCGTCAAACAGCGCAATTCCACGCTGAATTCGCGCTATACCTTTGAGAACTTCGTGGTCGGCGCCAACAGCCGGCTGGCGCATGCCGCCGCCCAGGCCGTTGCCGAAAGACCCGCTCGCGCCTACAACCCGCTCTTTCTATATGGCGGCGTGGGGCTGGGAAAAACCCACCTGCTGCACGCCATCGGCAATTCCTGTCACAGCCGCGGATTGAATGTGTTGTACGTGTCATCCGAAGAATTCACCAATGACATGATCAACGCCATCCGCACGCATACCACGCAGGCCTTCCGCGAAAAATATCGCTCCGCCGACGTGCTGCTGATCGACGACATCCAGTTCATCGCCGGGAAGGAATCCACGCAGGAAGAATTCTTCCACACCTTCAACACCCTGCACAGCCAGGATAAACAGATCATCGTTTCGTCCGACCGGCCTCCCAAGTCGCTGGCCACCCTGGAAGAACGCCTGCGCTCGCGCTTCGAATGGGGCCTGATCGCCGACATCCAGATGCCGGACATGGAAACCCGCCAGGCCATTTTGCGCTACAAGGCCGAAAAGATCGGGCGCGACGTTCCGAACGAAATCCTGGATATGATCGCGCGGCGCGTGCAGTCCAATATCCGCGAACTGGAAGGGGCGCTGAACCGCATCCTGGCCTTCGCCGACCTTTCGGGCGTGCCGCTCAGCCTGCAGCTGGCCGAAATGGCGCTGGCAGACTTGCTGCCGCAGGTCCGCAACGTGCCGCCGCAAAAGCTGATCGAGCTGGTGGCGAACGAGTGGGACACTTCGGTGGAGGCTTTGTTGGGGCGCGATCGTTCACAGCGCATTGCCGAGCCGCGCCAGGTGGCCATGTACCTTCTGCGCCACGAGACCAACGCTTCCCTGCCACAGATTGGTGCCGTGTTGGGCGGGCGCGACCACACCACGGTCATGTACGCCATCCAGAAAATCACCAAGGACATCGAGTCTGGGCCGGAAATGCGCAAAAAGATCATGCGCATCAAGCAGCTGTTGTACGGCCATACAGGAATTGCGGTTTGAAATTCCC
>CAILYI010000024.1 GCA_903838415.1 uncultured Anaerolineae bacterium
GGATGTCAGTGGGGCAAATCCCGGAAGACTATTCCACCCGCACTTGCAGTTTTCATGGTGGAGTTGCGAAACATGCGCCGCGAGGACGGGTCTATACCTGTTCTGGCTGCGTCGCAGTTATCAATCGGGACGTGAACGGGGCAAGCAACATCTGCTCCCGTGCGCTGTACGGAGAATACAGCAAAGTCCAGGCCCGAACAATCATGTATCTTCGACCCATAAAATTGGGACGATGTAGAGCCTTTGACACGGGCCAAAGTTGCTTGCTCTAACGCAAGAACCCCCGGCTATTCAAGCCTGGGGAGTGTCAGTTGCGCTTCCCAACTTGATTGTGACCACTGAAAATCGATAACCAATTAAGTTGGGCAAAACGGATAAAACTTGAATTTGAAAAATTGCTCAGCGCTGGCCGTGGCAGAACTTTGTCAATAGCTGGGAAAATCGGACTAAAAATATTGAAAAATTGTTTACCAAAGGCGCATCCTCTTCAGACAGAGGTGGTGCCAAAATTGACAAAAATACCCGTTGGAACTCATCAATTTGTTTGACTTTTTGGCCGATTTTGGTACAATATAACTACTGATTATTAGGGTAAATCAGAAGCCATTAACCCCAAAGAGGCCAGTATGACCACCCCTTCCAACGCTTCAAAAACCGATGCCTTGACCACCCAAAACGATCTCTCTGAGGCCGGTTTGGTCGCCAACCAGATCGCAGCGCGGGGCGCGTTTTCAGATTACCAGGCTCGCAAGGCCGCCAACACCCTGCGGCGCCAGGCGGTAGATTTGGCCTTGTTTACCCAATATCTGATCTCGACTGGCCTGCAACCGGGTCACTTTGAAACCGAACCCGAAGCCTGGCGCGGGGTCACCTGGGGCTTGGTGGAGGGTTTTCTGCGCTGGCAACTACAGGCGGGTTATGCGGTTGGCTCGGTGAACGTTAGGCTGGCCACGGTCAAAGGCTATGCCCGGCTGGCCTTGAAAGCGGGCACCTTGAACGCCACTGAATTTGCCATGATTATGACCGTCAAAGGCTACAGCCACAAAGAAGCTTTACACATCGATGAATGGCGGCAGGCTGAGGCGATGGAAACCCGCAAAGGTTCCAAAAAGGCTATCGCGGTCTCTTTGACCCCGGCCCAGGCGGCGCGCCTGATGACCCAGTCCGAAACTCCACAGGGGCGACGCGATGCGCTGTTGATGACGATTTTATTGGAACATGGTCTGCGCGTGGGGGAAGTGGCGCGCCTGCTCGTGACCGACTTTGACTTGCAAGCCGGTGAACTGAAATTCTACCGGCCAAAAGTGGACAAGACGCAAACCCACAAACTGACCCCCAGAACGCTAGCCGCGGCCAAAACCTACTTTGAGCAAGACGCCCCGGCGACTGGAAACCTGTGGCGCGGCAGCGCCAGCAAACGGGATGGGCGGGCTGCGACTGGCACTCTGACCACCCAGGGTCTGAGTGAACGTGCTATAACTAACCGTGTTTCCACCCTGGGTGAACTGATCGGTGTGATTGGCTTATCGGCTCATGATTGCAGGCATTATTGGGCTACTCAGGCCGCCCGCAGTGGCACCGCTCTTGACCGCTTGCAAGACGCCGGTGGCTGGAATAGCCCGGCGATGCCCTTGCGGTATGTCGAATCGGCTAAGATTGCCAACGAGGGCGTCAAGCTGGAATGAAAAGAACGCAAAAATGGAGTAAGAAAATGCTCATGAATAATATTATCTACCGGTTTGCCGAATCCGAGGGCGACCATGCCAAAAGGCTGGAGGCAAGTTTCCGTACCACGCGCCTCAAGCGCAAAGCCCTGATGACCTTGCTGATTGGCCGTGAGTATCCGGGACAACCGGAATGGGCCAAGGCCATGACACAAGAACAGTTAATGCATCGTTTGAGCGTGACCATCCAGCCAGATGGACTGATCGTCCCTACCGCTGACATGCGAATATTAGCCGAGAAAGTCGAAGATGGCGCTGGCACTCTGGTTAGCACCCACCACGAGGTGGGTGCCAGGGAGAAGTCGAATGACCGCATCAAAGCCGGTCACCGCATCGGGACAGTGCCATACCCATACCAAACTGGGCCGGACGGCACTTATCTCACGGATGAATGGCATCACGCTATTGCTGGAATATTCGAACTGCTGATAGCGGATGGAAGCTACACAGTTGTAGCCGATCAGCTCAATGACCTGCGTTTGGCAACTGCGACTGGCGAAGCGTGGAACAAAGACAACGCTCGTAGCTTTTGTCAGCTAACAGAACATTGCGGATACGCTAAAAAACCAGTCACTACTGGCGAAAAGCATGGGCCGTTTCACCTCTACATCCCATTTGCGCTCCCCACCCTCAAACCACCCGTCAGCCTGAACGACTGGCTCACAGCTAACTCAAACCTTTTGCCGAAATTTAAAGGGGTGCTTGCGCCATGAATAAATTTATCTCGCTCGCCCAACTCATCGATCGTCGCGCCCGAACAATCCAGGACCCACCGACCAAGTTTGTCTTGCAAAAAGTCCGATTGGAAGTCGCCTATTATCTGAACGGAGGCGGAGAACGCAGCCTGGTGGATATCAACACCACTCCGCAGGAGGCACCCGTCTGGCTGATCTCTGGATTTGGGTACGCGCCTGTCCGAGAAAATGATGATCTGGAGATGTTTGCGCAATGAAGATCAGAGCGTTAAAAAGAGTCAATTCAGAAGGCTGTGAATAAAACAACCTCATTTATGCTCTCAGCCAAGGGTTTGTTTAATCGTGGACTAACTGCGGTTTCGCAGTAAAATAACAATGGCTAGTTTTTCATAGCAAGAAAAACTGGATAGTCTAAAGCAACTTGGAAATCTTGCCTAAGGAGAGATCTCCAAATCTGTCTTTGAGTGTAGAAAACAGAGGAAAATATGAAAGTAAAAAAAGCGATCCCTGTCTTCAGCCGGGAGGAGGTTGTCCAACGACTGAATAATCTGGATCTTCGTAAATACAATGTGACGCATCTGGCTTTGTTCGGTTCGGCGGCTAGAAACGAACTCCGCAAGCGCAGCGATGTGGATGTATTGGTAGAATTTTCCACACTGGATGTCGACAAATTTTTTGCCCTCCAGCTTTTACTGGAGGAGATCCTTGGACGCCGCGTTGATCTTGTAACCAAGAAAGCCATCAAACCTGCTATGCTGCCCTACATTCAAGGTGACTTATACAATGTCTCCGCGTAGCTCACGTTTTTATTTGGATGATATTTTAGCCGCCAGCCGCAATATCTCAACATTTTTGGTAGGAGTGAACTCCGCCGAGGATCTGGAACATGACCTGAAAACTTTTCATGCCGTTATCCGGAATATTGAAATCATAGGTGAGGCCTGTCGCCAAATGCCGCGCGGCCTTAAGGCTCGTTATTCGCAAATCCCCTGGCAAAAAATTTCCAACATGCGAAATGTCATTGCTCACGAATATTTTGGGGTTGATGCAGAGCTTGTCTGGCAAGTCTGTCAGAAAAGCATCCCGGCTCTTGAAGCACAAATCAAAGATATTTACGATGACTTTCCACAAGCATGAACTTAATGCACTTGAGCAAATGGCTGAGGCGGTCTTAAAGCGCGATTCTCTGCGCTTGCGCAGTTTGGTACAAGATTGGGTTCGCTCTGCAGAACCTGCCATTAAGTTTGCCGCGCCCAAACACAGCCGATACTAAAATTTTGGCTGTTTCCGCTGCTTTGGCCGAATTGTTGGCTCTGCGGCAGGGGCAAAGCTCGCCAGCTTAGAACCAGGAAGTCGGCGTCTGGGCCGAACCGTTTTTTGGGTTGAATCTGCTGTCAGCATGAAGTGGTTGCGGACTTTGTGTGAAACGCAGTTACCTGAACTCACGCGCAAGCGCCGGCTGTATGCCCCGCCGCATTTTCTTGAATTCGCATAAAGATGGCGCTTCTTTGAAAAATTTTTAGCGCCTGAGCGCCTGTGTAAGCTCCCAGGCGCTATCTTTTTTAATCATGTGTTTCTCACGCACTATCCAAACTGGATTAATTTCGTCGCTTCGATCACAACCTGCCCGTAGCGCGCCTTGACACCTTCCAGCAGCGTATCAGCATTCGGAAGTGCTGAGGTCACCTCGGTACATTTGGCACGGGATATCCACTCCCGCATGGTTTCCACGTAAACGCGACCTTTCAGCCGCCCGGAGATGCGAATGCGGTCATCGCGACGGATCACGCCAGGCTGCAGGTCGTGGCCCCCGGATTTCCCGAGTCTCAAAGCGCGTCCATCCACCTCGCCATCCGTAAACTGGACGGTAACGTAACGCGCCTGGCGCCTGGGCAGCCCGGCGTTGCCGTCACCTTCCAGGGTGGCGGCATGTTCATCGTACACCGCCAGGCGTACATATAGATTGCGGCTGTAGGCCCAGACGCGTACCACGATGCCCTCAAGCCGGACAGCGTTTTCCGGGTCTTCTTCGGCGCCGCCCGGAGTGGCGGGGATATTTCGGGTGGCGGCGGGCGTGACGACGGTCAGGGCGCGCTGGATCGTGCGGTCTTTCAGGGGCGCAAGTTCTGCATACTTCTCAAACAGATCACTGCGACCGGCGCGCTGCAAAAAAGCCGCGAACGACTCTTCGTAGGGCACGTCTTCCAGCCAGCCTTGGACGCTCACCTGCTCGCCGACCAGCAAGGTGATATCCTGCTCTTCTGGCAAGGCGAGCGCAATCCGGTTACTTCCGGAAGTCATGTGAACGAGAACATGGCGCGCGTTGAAGGGGCGAATTTTCTGAACTGTTCCGACAATTACAACGGAATTCAGATCAAAGCGTTCGTGAGAGGCTGTCAGAGCGGGGACTGTCATGGTGTTCCTCCAGTGTAAAAAATAGGCGAATGTGAGTGTTAGCGAGCGATGAATATGACCGAATCAGGCTGGGCCGTGCTGCGCATAAAAACTCCTGCCCTGGTCTGCCCCAGGTACTGCAGGGGGTGGCCAATGAATGACCATTGTTGCGGATGAGGTCGATCAACGACTCAAGAAAACCACCCGCAACGCCATCCTCACCGGAGAGACCAGAGACGCAAGTCAGTCTCATAGCCGCCTTTTCTGCTGTAGAACACCAACTGGGCAGCCTTGTAAAGCATCCAGAGGATCAGCAAAGCAAACAGCAAGCCAGTGATCACAACGATTGCAGCACCCATGACGCACCTCTCTCTCTTATATGATGAGGGGCCGAGGCCCCAGAGCAGGCCGAGAGCCAACTCTCATCGGATATCAGTTGCCTGGGTCGCCGAAGAGAGCGGACTATCATGGAGAGAGGTGCGCAACAGGTTATTTTGCGGGTGGATGAGAACAACGACCTCATCCGCAAATCTTTCGCCGGGACATCGTTCCCGGAAGGTCGGCATTTGAACCGAACTCGAAAGGCATCTTCAAAAGTAGAGAAGAGAGACAGGCAGTCTCTCTTCTCTGGAACGCTCTCCAACAGAGTCGTGCATCTCTTTTCTCTGTCATGCCCGGAGAGCGGAAGTCGCTGGGGCGGCGACAAGGAGAAGGCAGGCGCAGAAGCTGCTGAGAGCAAAGCTCCCCGGCAGGTCACGAACCTGCGGACGCCTGAAAGCGCGTCACCGGGGAAGGAATTTCATGTGGGGGAACCAATATAAATCCTGTGCAAGTTAATCAATAGCATCACAGCGGCCAAAGTCTGGCCGCGTATCTGTGATGTACTGAAATTGTTAAGGTGCGAAATCTACGAACGGTTCCTCGCCGTTCGGGAGATGACAGGAGAGAGAGGCTTCCCGCCTCTCTCAAAAGGGCTGAACACCAGAAAAACTAGACGGCTGTGGGCAGCTTGACCAAAACCTTGTTGGCCGGGTTGGCATACCAGGCTTTCAATCCCTCGGCAGACATGGGCGCTGCCTTGCGTTGATGCAAGTAAGCGTCGTAGATGGTAAAGGCTGCCGGGTTGGCATCCGAACCATCGGCGTACTTGCGGATGAGGGGCGCGCCTTCGGTCAGCGTTGGAAGATCGGTTCCGGGATCGTAGCGCACCAGCAAGCGCTTGTGTGGTTCGTTCCCTTCGCCGCCTGCCGCCTTCCACTCTTCCCATTTCGGGGAGAGCTTCCAGATGATCTTGATCGGACGCGGCAAGTTGATCACGTATCTGCCAGCCTTGCTGTCGTCGCGGGCGATGGCCAGTGCGCCATCGTAGCCTGTGATCGCGTCAACCTTGAGGCCGGTGGCCGCTTCGAAGGCCGCCACATCCTGTTCGTTGTTCAAATAAACGTGCAGGAATTTTTTCAGCAGCTTGGTGTTGGCAGAGTAGAAGTCGATAATCGTTGTCTCATCCCTGGCATCACGGCGGGCCACCGCGCTGACTTCTTCAGCCAGCTCGCCGTCTTCAAGACCGGGCGGGTTGACCAGAAAACCGGCATCCAGGTAGGCGCTGACCGCAGCCAGCATCCCTACAGCCTGTTCCACGGAAAGTCGCGCGAGCATTGGCACAGGCAGTGTTACCTGTGGTCCGTAGGGGTGAAATAGTTTGACCCAGCCATTCGTGTCGTTTGTGTCCATCAGTTTTGTTCCTCCAGAGTACAAAGGCGCCCCCTGTTCAGCGAGGGCAAGGAATAATGCACTGCTGAACCAGCGAGGGGTGGGTTCTTTGTCACCGAAGGCTTCCGGTGTTCGGTTGTTAAGGTGCAGCCCCAAAGGCTTCTGCGGGAGTCGAACCCGCTGCGCAGGATTGCCTGCGCCACCCCGAAGCGCGATCTTGCTTTTCCGCTCAGGCCGTGGTGTTGTGCCCTACCATGTCTCGCTCCATAATTCGGTATCGAGACGAACTTTTTCATAATGTACGGCCAGTGTTTTCAAATCAGTTGCCATCCCGAGCAGTTGGGCCGCCTGGCACTCAGCAATCATGCGAGCGCGGCGCTCTTCGGTTGCCGCGCACAGGGCCACCAATCCGTGATTTGACTCGGCCAGATTTTTCCATTTCGCAGGGTGTTCCTGCCTGCCATCGCTCAGCTGCACCTCGACATAGATCCAGGCGCCATTACATCTGACCGCCACATCCGGAGCGCACTTACCGCCTACATCCGGCAAAACTTTTGCGCTCCACCCGCGTCGCCGGGCATGTAGCGCGAAAGCGAGGCACGCGGCTGTATGTTCTTCGAAGCGCTGTCCTTCGTGCAACCGGTTCAGGCGCACCCACTCCGATTCGACCGGCTTTTCCTGCTCGATGGCCTGATAGAGCGCTTCACCTGTGGGCGTCAGGCGATAAAAGACCAGCCCGATGCCAATTTTTTCCATGCTCAGCTTTTGCATGGTAACGTAGCCCAACCCATCCAAAGTTTCAAGGATGCCGCGCAATGAACCGGAGCCGCCCTTGACGCCCAGTTGGCCGGTGTTTTGATTGATTACCGCGCAGGCAAGGATCTCGGATATTTCCATCAAGGCGGCAATTCCAAAGCGTCCAAGCAGGTGGATTGCCAGCAGGTATCTTTCCCAGGCGCGTCCATTCGTAGCCAGGTCTTCGTAAGCCGCTGGCAGCGCGGGCATGTTTTCGGAATACTTGCGCAAATCCAGCACCATTCCGGCAAATGAGGCCGGTTCCCTGGCGGCCTGGGCTGCAAGCACGGCCTCGTCAATCACAGGCTCCTGGCTAGCTGCCACGGGTTGGACAACGGGCGCAGCCTTGTGTGTTTCCTTGCGCTCAAAATGCGCTGCGCCGCGCACTCTTTTGAGTTCCGCCTCCGTCTCGGCCAGTTTTGCCAGCGCGCTGGATAGCAAATTGCGTAGTTGGATCATTTCTTCGAGAGTCTGAGCGTCATTCGCCTTTTTGGTGAGCGGTTCACCATCCCAGCCAGTTTCTGCCTGGCGCGCGGCTGGCTGCAGCGCTGCAAAAAACTGTTTCCATTCGGCCAGGCTCCAACAGGCCGGAATGCCCGGATCGCCACGGCGCAGACTTTCGAGCCGCCTTCCATCCAACCGGACCGCGATCTCCAAGATCAGTGCGCGCAGCTCCTGGTTGCTGCCTTCGGCGGCCAGGCGCGCCTTGCGTTCGGAGTCAAAGATATCCTCGAAGGCGCGGGTTTGTTGAATTGCCAGGGTTGAGATTGTCACAGCCTTACTCCGATAAGAGTGAAACGGCGGTTTGCAGCGCCTGGATTGCCGTATTTCTATCGACAGACCCAACCGCCCAATTGCGCACGACTACCGCTGCAGCGCCCAGAGCCAGGCGAGCATCGGCGAGTTCCGAGACACCGCTTGCGGAGTGTTCAAGGATGCGGTTGGCTGTGACCTGCACAGCGACCGGGCTGGGTGAGGTGGATTGCGAAAGCAGGCCAGTCAGCATGTCGGCGTCAGCCCGCAGAGTTTCGCGCTCAGCCTGGTAGGCCTTTTCAGCTTTCCCGAGCTGGTAATCTGACCAGTTCAAAATCTGCGCGCTCCCATCCGTTCCAAAGCGGGTCACGCTCCAGCCGAGCCAGCCCAAGCCAAGCAGACAGACAACGAGCAGGGCGGCTGCCATCTCGCGCCAGTAGCTGTTTTTGCCCAGACTGAGTTCGATCTCCACAAAACTGTCCTTTCCGGCTGGCAAGCGCTTTCGCAGCCGACTATGGTTTGGTGCGCGCCCGCATCTCAGAAACCGTCATGACACGCAGCTTGATTTCGGGGACAACCGACGGGATCAGTCGATCCACGGAAGCGGTGGTCGTGCATTCCACCGAGGTGGGTGTCAGCAGGCGTAAACTCAAAGATGGAATGAAGCGTACCTTGCCCGAGTCTCGCAGCGTGGCATTGAAGACCTGTTCCGCGCGGGCTATCATCAGGGCGGCGTCGATCTCCTGCACTCCGCTATCTTGGAAGAGTGGGACACGCATCGAGTCGGCGGCGGCCTGACAGCCAGCATCGCTGGCCGCTTGCAGATGAGTGCGCACATACATGGCGCGGGTCACATCCATTGTCAGGCCCATCAATGGCACCATCAGGAAAACCATCACGATTGCCAACCAGGCCATGGCATTACCGCGTTCAGATTTCACAACTACCAGCCTTCCTGCCGGAACGTGGCTGCGGAAGTGCCCGTGATGGTGGTCGAGCCGGTGCCAATCCCGAAGGCATTCAGCATTGGGCCGATCATATTGGGAACCGACCAGCGCACGTTGACCGTGATCGTCGAGCCTGGGAAGCCGCCGCCGGAAACAGTGGTAACGTAAGTGCCCACGTTCACCGAATGGGCTTCGCGCATTGCAGCCGCATAAGCTGCCTGGGCTGCGCCGCTCTGGTAGACGCTGCCCACCCGGGCGCCGTAATTGGCGGCATTGGCGGCGTGAACTGCTGAGAAGGCCGCCAGCGGAACATTGATCAGTCCAATCGTCAACAGCGCCAGAACCGGAAATACGATGGCTGCCTGCGCGAAACCAGAGGCTGCGCGACGGCCGAAAAGAAACTTTTTGATTGCTGCGACCGGGCTGACCATTGTTTTACCCTCCGATGGCCGCGATGGATTCCAGGATTTTCTGACCAATGGCGGTGCGCGCCATCAGCATGAATCCAGCCAGCGCGGCAACTACGATCAGCATCACGGCTTCGGTGGCGAAACCCGAGCTGCCCGCTTTTTTTGATAGAAGAAACGTATAGCCCTTTTGAACAAGTGCAGCGATTTTAGCGAACATGATGTTTTCTCCTTCCCCGGTTAATGCCGGGGGATTAAATGCAAAGCGCCCTTCCCAGCCGGGAAGGGCGCTTTGCAAATGATGGATTAAATTAAATGCGGTGGCCGACTGAGACCACCGCAAACATCGCGTACTTGGATATTACGACTGATTGGTGAGGCTGTCAAGGATTTTTGAACAAGTTTTTTGTTCTCCGTGGACGGTGTTCTCAAAATGGGTTGAGATTGTAGCAACTTTGAGAACACCGTTGGTCAACAGCGAGCTAGCAGGTTGTCGGACGAATCGGTGTTTTGCGAAGATAAACGGCCATTCGAAGCAAAATTGGCCTGTGATTTTGGAAAAAAGGACGTAAAAGAGCGTTTTGGGGCCTGAATCAGCCCTGGCTCACGA
>CAILYI010000025.1 GCA_903838415.1 uncultured Anaerolineae bacterium
AAATAGCGAAACCGACTTGTGGCCGGTTTCGCTATTAGCTATCCAGAGGAAACGCCTTGTTCAGAAATTCAAGAAGGCGTAGCGACCAAAATATCCCTGGGTCATTGCTTCCAATTATTACCTTTATTTAGTTGTCCCTCATTACGACTAAAACAACCACTCAAATCACTATAGTTTCAATGTAGCATATTCCTATTACAAAAGCAAGTATTAATTTTGTTTTGTAAATCAAATTCGAATTGCAACAACTTCTCCAAAGTTTATTGAATTAAACAGGGCTTTTCGAGTAAAGGCGTGACATTTTGCAACCCAAACTTTCTCAGAAAAGCCCATGACAGAATATTTTGCACAATTACAAAACAATGCGCACCTTTTTGAGCATTAGCAGTTCTCAGTTTTGGCGAGCGGTCAAGTCCTGTGTGTCAATTGATGGTTCCTATTAACTTTAGTTTCGCCAAAATCGAATGAGCATTGGCAATCTGGTAGGATTAGTTTGGGAACAAGTCCAGAAACCAGAGGATGCCAATGCTCACAGCAATTGTACAACACCCGGATGAACTTATTGCATTTATTACGGCACTAAATCTTGTACTTTACCAACCACAAATTCGGCATTTGCTGCAAATGGTGGATGCGCTAATCACCAGCAACGACACCAAAACAATCAGCGGACTATACCGGCTACTGAAAGGTCAGCCGGACCCAAAGAACGGTGCGGACTTTCTACGGGAAAGCCCGTGGGAGCCGAACGACATTGGTTCGCCGCGCAAACGTTGGATGGTGACCAAATTCTTGGAACTGGCGAGCAAGGTAAACATTTCGTTTGACATTTTCATCGGTATTGACGATAGTTTGGGCAAGAAGGGTAAAGCCAGCAAACATTTGGATGCGGTAGACTATCATCACGACCATAACGAAAGCATAAAGAAGAAACCAGCGTATATCAATGGCTATATATATGTGGAACTGCACCTGCAATTTGGGCCGTTCTGATTTCTGTTCGACACGAGTTTGTTTCTGTGAGAGAAAACGGTTCGACGCCTAAATCGCGAACGGCCAGCCGAAAAACGCTTACACTATCGAAGCAAGTATGCTCTGGTACATGCAATGTTGGTAGAACTGACTGAACTCTTACCCAAAGGCCACAAAATCTATGTGCTCTTTGACTCGTGGTATTCGTCTGAAAAACTAATCAAATTCTGTCGGCGGCAAAAGTGGCATGTCATCTGTGCCATCAAATCCAACCGGCGTATCAGCAAAGTACGTGTTGACCAACACAATCTGGCGCTCAAGCAAAGTGCCCTTCAGGGTACAAGCCTTATGAGCAAATCACGCTCGAGGCTATGGACGAAAAACACAAAGCCTCCAAGTATTACGCCCGCCTTGTCAAAGGCTGTTTGGAAGGCTTTACCGAACCCGTCCATGCGATCATCTCAAAAAAACGCCCCGGGGATAAGTTCCCCAAGTACTTCGTCTGCACTGACATCACGTTGAGTGTGCAGCAAGCCTTGAGAATCTACCAGAAGCGCTGGCCTGTGGAAGTCGATAACACGTATTTGAAAAATGCCCTGGGTTTAGGCGATTTCCGTCAACAATCCTTTGAAGCCACTCAGAAATGGTTCGCTGTGGTGCTGCTGGCCATCAATTACTTGCAATATCGCATGGCCCTGGCATACAGCAAGAACCTTTCCAAGTCTTCATTGGCGGACTTCATTCGCCAGCACCGTCTCGAACATTTTCAAAATTTGTTGCACTCGGTTTTACAGCCATTTGTACCGGCGCAACAAATCGAGGCTTGTTTACAAGACGTGTTTTCGGCATCGCCCTGGGCAATTCTCTGATGCCGGTTCTGCACTGATGACATTCGGAAGGCAAGGCCAGCCTTCCTGTTTTGCCTTTGCTACTGGCCAGAAAAGTTTTCGCGTTTTATGGATTTCTTAAGGTGCTACCGCCAACTTTGGCGAAACTAAAGCTATTTATTTTGTCGTTAGTCTTTGTCACCAGACATGCAGGTTGCAATCAGAAAATTTTGCATCCAATTTGAATGGTTGATAAACCAGTTCATCTTGTGAGCTGGGAGTGTGGTAAGCAGGCTGTTTTTGTGCGTGGGCAGTATGGCCTGAAAATGTTCAACAAAGCTTATTGAATTTATAAATTCAATATCTATTAGCATTTGTTTTCTAAACATATTTTGGTACTTGTATTTTTAAATGATTTGTGCAATAATTTTTTTAGTTAGCCAATTTGTGATTTCGAAATACGTATAAAACTAAATATATGAACTTTGTGGGAGCGATGAACCAGGGAATTTTTTTGGTCGCTATACCTTCTAAGCTGTTTTATAAGAAGGTACTATCCTTGGGGAGCTAATGGCGAAACCGACCACTTTTGGTCGGTTTTATTTTTTAATTTTTACCTGAATAGAAATCGAAGTCGATCATTTGAGAAGATACTTTTAGTGGTGTGGGACAACTTAATAGGGTTTGTAATTTGGAGCGATGAACCAGGGAATTTTTTGGTCGCTATGCCTTCTGGGTAACGTGGAAAAGAAGGCATCATCCCTGGGGAGCTAATAGCGAAACCGGCCACAAATGGTTGGTTTCGTTTGTTTTAATTGCCAGGAAGGGCAGAAACATAGTCATTCGAGAGAATAATTTTAGTGGTATGGGACAACTTAATAGGGTTTGTAATTTGGAGCGATGAACCAGGGAATTTTTTTGGTCGCTATGCCTTCTGGGTAATATGAAAAAGAAGGCATCATCCTTGGGGAGCTAATAGCGAAACCGGCCACTGATGGTTGGTTTCGCTATTGTGTTTAAATTCCTGAGAGTCAAGCGTTCGCAGGTTTTTCGCTTGGAATGTACTCAAATCAATGTGAGTTTCGCATCATTATCATTGTTCGATTAAAGGTTTTCTATGGCGAGCAGAATCCAGCTCTTAACATCAAAAAATAACATGACTTATGATGATTTTATCGGTGAAATGCGAAAGCGTGGCTGCAGTGAACCGACCGCGGCCAAAATCTGGGCTGGCGATTACGAGAAATTCGAATCTTTCTCTGATAACGACATCTACCTGAGCAATCTCCGCAAGGCAGCCGATGTCTTAAGGGTCAAGACAGGTTCGCTTTTACCCAGGTAATCCTGCATTAGGAAATGGCAGACGAAAAATGAAACCAAGGTATTTATTTCTCAGCACGCCAAATAAAGAATCCGTGAAAAAAAAGAAAACTCGATGACCAATCTGTAAAAGATTTTAGAACAAAACCCATCATTTTTATTCTTCTTTGCTTTGCAAGGAGCAAGGAGAGGGACAATTATGACCCAAGCAGCTGATGTTTCGAAGCCAATAAACCTTCACCAAATCTCTATTTCGTCAGGCCATTTTATCAAGGAGTTACTGAAACGCCTTTTTGATATAACTGCGTCCCTGATTGGCCTGATTATCCTATCTCCCGTATTCGCTTATATCGCATATTTCATCAAGAGGGATTCACCCGGGCCGGTGTTTTTCCTTGGGCCGCGCATGGGTAGGAATGGAAAGCCATTCAACATCATCAAATTCCGCACCATGTTTGAAGATCCGCGCAGCTATAACGGGCCAAGAGTAACAGCCAAGGGGGATGATCGCATCACCCCGCTAGGACACTGGCTGCGGGATACAAAAGTCAACGAACTCCCGCAACTCTGGAATGTGTTGATCGGGGAAATGAGCCTGGTGGGGCCGCGCCCGGAGGATGTCAAAATTGCTGAGTCCTGGTCCGCAGATGCGGCAGATGAGATTCTATCCGTCCGACCGGGCGTTACCAGCCCGGCCAGCATTCTCTATCATGATGAAGAGAGATTGCTTTCCAGTACGAATCTGATGGGGGATTACTTCAAAAACATCCTGCCCGACAAGATGCGGCTCGACCGATTATATATTCGATACCATTCATTTTTCTCAGATCTCGATATTATCTTTTGGACGCTGGCCATCCTTGTCCCGCGCATTGCGAAAACACGTATTCCAGAAGGATACATTTTTGCCGGGCCGTTCACCGTGCTGGTTCGAAGATATTTGCACTGGTTCACGCTCGATTTGGTCACAGCGCTATTTGCGGTGATGGTTACTAGCCTTTTATGGCGTACTAGCGCCCCTTTGGATTGGGGAACCACAAACCTTGTCGCGCTGGGTATCTTGCTGGCTTTCCTGTTCAGCAGCGTCAATTCTATTTTCGGGGTGAACAAGGTGGTTTGGTCAAAAGCCAAATTCGATGATGCGGTTGGGCTGGGGTTCTCCTGCGGCTTTGCCACTTTGATCATCTTGATTCTAGACTTCTTGCAGGCGCGTTACCAGTGGTTGCCCTACCCTTCGCTTCCACCCATGATGGTGGTGACCGGCGGTCTCTTTGCCGGAACTGGTTTCCTGGCTGTGCGATATCGCCTGAGGTTTATTTCGGCTATCGCTAACGTATGGTTGTCCTGGAGGAAAAATCAAGTCAATGTTGGGGAACGGATGATTATCGTTGGCATGGACGAGGGAACCCAGATCGCCAGCTGGTTGGTACAGCGTAATATGTTCAGGACCGCTTTCTCTGTAGTTGGGATGGTCGATCATCTCGACCCAACCATTTATGGGATGAAGGTCAATGGCCTCTGGGTGCTGGGGAGTGTCAATGATTTGCCAGCTCTCCTGCAGAAACATGATGTTGGGGTGATTTTATCCGCGCTGCCCCAAAATTCTCCGGAAATCGAATATTTATTTGCCCTGCAAAAGGCTGCTCCCGTCCGCATTATTTTCCTCAATGATTTATTGTGGATTGTCGATCAGCAGGTCACCAAACCGGTCGGGACAATGGACTTCCCGCTCTGGCTGGATCAACGAATGGAATATAAAGCTCTGCACGATACCCTGACAGAGCTTCCCAACTGGACCCTGTTTCAGGATCGTCTCAGGCACTCGCTGGCATTTGCCAAGCGAAACACATCCCAGCGTGGGTTCATGTTCGTGGAACTGAACTGGCTGCAGTTTGCGCAAGATGATTTGAGCCGTAATGCGCTTCTCAAAGAGATCGCCGCCCGTCTGAACAAAGCCAAACGTGACGTTGATACGCTGGCACGGGTGAATGACGAAAGGTTCGCCCTTTTACTCGAAAATGTGCCTGACCAGCTTCAATTGGACGCGATCCAAAAAAGAATTACTTGTGCTCTCTCTGCGCCTTTCAAAATTTGGGGTAAGGAAATAAATATTCAGGCCAGTATCTCTGTGAACATCTGTAAAGGTGTTTGCGGGGTGGAAGATGATGTGCGAAATGCAAACGTCAATCAATGCTACGAATGCGTTTGCGTTAAAACCATGGCTATCAGAAGCGAGGTGAGCCTATGAGTACGTATTGGCAGGGAAAAAAGGTGCTCGTGACTGGCGCTGGTGGTTTTATCGGCAGCCACCTCGTTGAGCGGCTCGTGGCCGAGGGTGCCCATGTCTGCGCCTTTGTGCGCTACAACTCGCGCGGTGATGCCGGTCAGTTGCGGCTGGCGCCCAGGGAAATTCTCCAGCAAGTGCAGATTGTGGCGGGTGACATTCGGGATCCGGACGCCATTAATAAAGCGGTGGCAGGCTGTCAGGTGGTTTTTCACCTTGGGGCGTTGATTTCAATCCCATATTCCTACCAGCATCCATTTGAAGTGGCCGAAGTGAACGTGATGGGCACGCTCAATGTCCTGATGGCTTGCAACAAGCTCAATGTGGAGCGTCTCATCCACACTTCAACCAGTGAAGTGTACGGCACGGCGCTGCGCGTTCCGATTGACGAGACTCATCCCTTGCAGGGGCAGTCGCCCTATTCTGCCAGCAAAATTGGGGCAGATAAGCTGGCTGAAAGTTTTTACTGCGCCTACAGTTTGCCAGTTGTGACGGTCAGGCCGTTTAACACCTTTGGGCCGCGACAATCGGCCCGGGCAGTCATCCCGGCCACCATCACGCAAGCGCTGGCGCAACCGGTAATTCACCTGGGGAATTTGGAGACCACCCGGGATTTTACTTACGTCGACGATACCGTGGATGGATTCGTCAAAGCGGCGGAAACGCCCGGGGTGGAAGGAAAGACGATCAACCTGGGAACTGGTTCCGAGATCAAGATTGGATCGTTGGTTGAGAAAATCATCCACCTGACGGGCAGTTCGGCGCATATTGAAGTGGATCCGGCCCGTTTACGGCCAACCGATTCTGAAGTACAGCGTCTGCTCTCGAATAATGCGCTGGCTCGTGCAACCCTAGGCTGGGTTCCCCGTACCAGCTTGGGCGATGGCCTGAAAAAAACCGTGAATTGGATCAAGGATCATCTTCATCTTTATCAAATTGGGTCTTATGAATTTTAGGAAACAAGGAGGAACTATGAAAGCAGTTGTTTTGGCAGGTGGAAAAGGAACCCGGCTGGCACCATATACCAAGATTTTACCCAAACCATTAATGCCGATCGGCGATATGCCCATTCTGGAAGTGCTCCTGCATCAAATGAAAGCTGCAGGCATTGATGAAGTCGTTCTTACGGTTGGACATCTTTCAGAACTGTTGCGCGCTTTTTTCCAGGATGGCAGTCAATTGGGTTTGAAGATTACCTACAGCTATGAAGACAAACCGCTGGGGACGGCTGGCCCAATTGCTCTGGTTGATGGTCTGGATGGCACTTTTTTGGTGACCAACGGTGATGTGCTCACCACGCTGAATTTCCGCGAATTATTGAAATTTCATCGTGAGCAGAATGCCGTTGCCACGATTGCAGCTCACCACCGCAAGCAAAAGATCGACCTGGGTGTTCTCCAGTACGATGGCGGTTGTCGCCTGGCTGGCTACATCGAGAAACCCACTTACGATTACATGGTCAGCATGGGCATCTACATTTTTGAACCGCGCGTACTGGACTATATCCCCGTTGGTCAATACTTAGACTTCCCAGACCTGGTGCAGCGATTGATCGCCGCGAATGAGAAAGTTGTTGGCTATCAGTTTGAAGGCTACTGGCAGGATTTGGGCCGCCCGGACGATTATGAAAGTGCCGGTCTGGACTTCGAAAAGATGCGTTCTGAATTTTTGCCCGAGGAGGTGCTTGCATGAACTGGCGAATACCGTTATCTGACATCGACTTCGGTTTCGAGGAAACCACGGCCGTTTTGGATGTTTTGGACAGTCGCTGGCTGACGATGGGTGGCGTTACGCAGGCTTTTGAAAGTGAGTTTGCCACCTATATTGGCGTAAACCATGCCCTGGCAGTGACAAATTGCACCGCTGCGCTCCATATGGCCTGCATGGCGATCGGCTTGGGCCCCGGTGACGAAGTTATTCTCCCTGCCCTGACTTTTGTCGCCACTGCGAATGCTGTCCGTTACACCGGCGCGACGCCCATTTTTGCCGATGTTACCAGCGAAAACAACCTGAATATCTCGCCCGAAAGTATTGAACGGCTTATCACTCCCAGAACCCGCGCCATCATCACAGTCCATTATGCCGGGTATCCTTGCGACATGCCGCGTATTATGAATATTGCGAAAAAACATCAGCTCTACGTTATCGAAGATGATGCTCATGCGGTTGGCTCCGAACTCGAAGGTATTAAACTTGGCATGTGGGGCGATATTGGCTGCTTTAGTTTTTTCTCCAATAAAAACATGACAACCGGCGAGGGTGGCATGGTCACCACGAATAACGAAGTCTTTGCCGAAAAATTGCGCCTGCTGCGCTCACACGGCATGACTTCGCTGACTTGGGATCGCCACAAAGGTCACGCCTGGAGCTATGACGTTGTGGAGCTGGGTTACAACTACCGTATCGACGAAATCCGGGCCGCGTTGGGACGCACCCAGCTGCATAAATTGGCTGAAAACAATATTCGTCGTCGGGCGCTGACGAAACTATATCGCAGCGCGCTGTATGAACTGGCGCCAGAAATCACCATTCCCTTTGAAAACCATCCCGGCGTTTCGGCGGCGCATATCATGCCAGTTTTGCTCCCTGCAGGGACAGACCGTATCCTCTTCATGGAGAATATGAAAGCCTGCGGAATTCAGACCAGCATCCATTACCCGCCCATTCACCATTTTTCAGCCTATCAGAAAATCAAAATTTCAGCGCTGCCCATTACGGATGATGTGGCCGAGCGTGAAGTAACCCTGCCGCTCTATCCTGCTATGCGAGATGCGGATGTTTTTCTGATTGCGCAGACTATTCAGGGAGTGATGGCACTGTCACTGCATCAGCAGTCATCTCAGATGGCCACGATTTGATATTTTTGTTATTGAAAGGAGCCGTATAAGCATCAAAGAGATTTTATTGCCCATGAATACTTTAGCCGACTATTAGTCGGATGGCGGTTTGTCCGCCGCGGGTTTTGAACCTCCCGGCCGAAAGTCGGTAGCGGTTCAGTGCCTTAACCGAAGTAAATGGATTCTTCGTGAAGCGATAACTCAATCGAAGATGTGGATATTCCCAATGACCGCAGGCTTTTTGTCCTGCGGTCGCTTCTATTTAAGCCGTCTTACAGCGCATTACTCAGTTCAGTATTACTGCCCCAAATACTCATCGACATGTTCCAGCGCTTCGCTGAAATTCTTGCGCCCCAGCCCGATTCTGAAGTGGCTGCCGGGAAAATCGAATAGATTGGCCGGTACGATCATTACGCCCTGTTCTTCGAGCACATTCTGGCAGAATTGTTCCACAGACTCAGTCCCCAGCCACTTTGGAAAGGCGATTGAACCGGCGCGCGGGCTGTTCCAGACAACTTTATCCTGGTGTTTCTTGAAAAACTGTTCGGCGCTGGTGATATTTTCGCGGATGATCTCGAGATTGCGTTGCACGATCTGGTCAGCGTTTTGCAGGGCGATTATGCCCAGAATTTCAGCGGGTGCGCTGTTGCAAATGGTCAGGTAATCCTTGAAAGCCAACCAGCGTTCGATCAACCCGTAATCCTGGGTGGTTAGCCAGCCGAGGCGCAGTCCCGGCAGCGCAAAGGATTTGGACAGGCCGGATAACGCGATTCCTTTTTCATAAATATCCGCCACGGAGGGCAGCCGCAGGGCGGAGTCTGATTCAAGCAGCCGGTACATTTCGTCAGAGAAAATTGTCAGGTTGTGTTTTCGCGCCAGGCCTATGATTGCGTCAAAATCCTGGCGGGATGGGATGTATCCGGTGGGATTATTGGGGAAATTGAATACCAGCAATCGCGTTTGGTCGGTAAGACTACGTTCCAACTGCCCGAGATCCAGTTCCCAGCCGCTGAGAGTGGGTTCCAGCTGCCAGGGGGTGACCTGGCAGTCAATCGAGCGAGCTATCTCCGAGAGCGATTGATAGGACGGGGTGAGAACGATGACGTGATCGCCCGGTGCGAGCAGAGTTTGCATGGCGATGAAGATCGCTTCTTCAGGGACGGCGATCAGCACGTTTTCAGGGGAAATGTTCGGGTAGAGTTTGGCCACCTCCGCCCGCAGCAGGGGATGACCCGGCGCTTCGGTGTATCCCAGTTTGAGCGATTCCCACAATTCCAGGCTGGCGGGCGAAGCCATTTGTAGCAGTTCGGCCATCCCCAGGCTTTCACAGTCAGATGAGCTGAGCATATATTTGGTATTGAATTCGTACTTCGCAAAGTAGCGTTCAAGCTTGAAAGGGTTGATGGGCATCTTTTGCATCCTTGTTTGATAGTGCCGGGCGAATGTTTCGAAGTAGTTTACCAGAACTTCAACCGGCTAACCGACCGTTCTGCTGCTGTGGGAAGATTAAAATCAGATAAGCTTTATTCGTTATGTCGTAACTTTTTTGCACTGCGGACGACTACTAATTATCAACCGGTGCATACCGGTACAAATCAACAGATGGAGATAAACATGAATCCAAAAATCGCACTTTTCCTGTCCGCTTCATTGACGACATTCGTGCTGGCGACGCTTTCAGGCGTTGTTGGTAAAGTTATCAGCGCGCCTGATGTAATTGCCAGTGCTCCGACAGTAGCAACAGCTCAACAGACTACGATTGCTTTACTCGAACAGCCCACTGCATTGCCCACGCCAATGGCAACCGTGCCGTCCAGCCTGGGACCGGAGGAAGCGGCAAATATTGCAGCCCAGGCGATCAACCGGCAAGATGTGTATAGCGTGGAAAGTTCCACCTATCAGGGTGTAGAAGCTTTCAAGGTGGTCTTCAGCTCCGGGGATATGGTTTACATCGGGCTGGATCGACAGGTTTTGACCACCACGAAGCTTCAGCCGGTTGTGGTCAATGTGCCAGCTACCAAACCGCCCAAGAAAAAAGATAATAACAACGATGGCGGCAGCGTCCAGGCGTCGAGCGCTCCCAGCAGCGGCGATAGTCATGAAGGTGGCGATAGTAATGAAAGCAGCGGCGAACATGAAGGTGGGGATTAATCATCCCAACCCTGAAAAACAAGGAGTTCAAGATGCCAATTAAAAAGAGTTGGAATGAAGTTCAGATGGCGATTACCGCTGTCGCAATCACAGCCACGTTGGGATTTTGGAATCAGTTTTCCATGCCTGATCGAACCCAGGTCGCCGCAAAAGTGATGGAAACATCGACCCCGCCTCCGCCGCCTCCCGCCACTGAAACGGCGCAACCCACAGCGACGGCGCTGGCGCTCAGACCGGTAAAAATCATCTTTGGAGGGAAACCTCCGCAGCAGCAGATTATCCAGGTTGCGGCGCCCAAGGCGTCCAACAAAAAGAATAATGACGGCGGCGACCAGGGCGGCGGTGGCGGCGGCGGGGCACCCGCAGTGGATGCCGGTGGTGGCGCGCCCGCATCGGCTCCGGCTCCGGCTGCCAGTACCGGCTCATCCAAATGAACCAGAAGATTGATTTCAAGGCGATGGGCTGCCGCATGGTCGCCATTGTGGATAGTTCAGCGCCGCTAGCGCCGGAGCTATACCAACAGGTGCCGGTCTGGTTTGAAGAATGGGAGGCGGCGTTGAGCCGCTTCCGCCCAGATAGCGAGCTTAATCGCTTGAATCGCTCGGCGGGCTGGCCGTTTCAGGTCAGCGAGACGATGTGGCAGGTGTTCCAGGCTGCAGTGGATGCCGAAAACGCCAGTGATGGATTGGTTAGAGCGGCAGTGTTGGAGGCGCTTGTCGCTGCCGGGTACGATCGCAGTTTTGACATGATCTCCCCGGAGCGGATGTCCGCGCCGGTTGGTGTGTGGGGCGCTGTTGGGTCTCTCGCCGAAGTCAGCGTGGATGAAAGCACCTGTACCATCTGCCTGCCCGTCGATATGCAACTGGATTTCGGCGGAGTGGCGAAGGGCTGGGCGGCGCAGCAGGCGTCGAAACGGTTGGCAGAATACGGGGCCGCCCTGGTCAGTGCGGGCGGAGATGTGGCGATCAGCGGGGAGCAAGTCTCCGGTGAGTTGTGGCCGATCGCCGTTGAGAATCCATTTATCAAAGGTGAATATTTGCAAACTTTGATGCTGGGCGCCTGCGGTGTAGCTACTTCTGGGACAGATTATCGCCGCTGGAAGCAAGGTGGGCGTTGGAGTCATCACATCATCGATCCGCGCACTGGACAGCCCGCCGTGACCGACGTCGTCACGGCTACGGTGATCGCGCCGGATGCGCTCATGGCCGAAATGGCGGCCAAGACTGTCCTGATTTTGGGCAGCATGAAAGGCCTGGAATGGCTAGCAGAACGCCCGGCCTTTTCGGCGCTGCTGGTGCTCGAAACCGGCCAGGTTTTATTAAGCAATCATATGGGAAATTATTTTTGGAGACAGCATGAACGCAAGACTTCCTGAACAAAACGAATACGAATCGACCATTGGCGCGCAGACCTTTTTGCTGATTTTGCTGGCGATGACGCTCGGCACATTGATGGCGGTTGTGGTTCTGCCGGGCTTGGCGCCCAACCTGGCAGCCTCCTTGCTCGGACCGGAGCCCAAAGCCTTCTGGTACCTTTCGCGCGGATCTTCCTTTGTGGCGCTGAGTCTTTTGTGGCTTTCGATGGCGCTCGGCCTGACCATTACCAATAAAATGGCGCGCATCTGGCCTGGCGCTCCGGCGGCTTTTGCCATTCATGAATATGTCAGCCTGTTGGGACTGGCTTTTACCATCTTCCACGCGTTGGTGATCATGGGCGATCATTACATCAAATTCACCCTGGCGCAGATCGTTCTGCCATTTGCTACCAGTGGCTATAAACCTTTGCTGGTTGGATTGGGCCAGGTGGGCTTTTACGTCTGGTTGCTGGTTGCGTTGAGTTTTTATGCGCGCGCAAATATCGGCCAAAAAACCTGGCGCGCCATCCATTACATCAGCTTTTTAACTTATGGACTGGCGTTGTATCACGGTATTTCCAGCGGCACGGATACCAAAATGGTTTGGGCGCAATCCTATTACTGGATTTCTGGCGGCAGCCTGCTGTTTTTGTTGATTTATCGCATCATCATTACCAGCGCGGCCAAATTGAGTAAACCTGCCACGCAGCCCACAGCCGCTGTCAGGCGCGAAACAAGCTCCCCGGTTAATTGAAATAAACTTCAACGGCAGGCGGTGTGTTCCCGGCATTGGAAGAAACGCGGAAATTACAACCATCTTTCATCTTCCTTGCCCAATTCACAAACTGATCATGTAGACAAAAAGCTGGATGGTAAATTTACCATCCAGCTTTTTGTGTGTTCGAAATTTTCCTCGCTAATTCAATCAGTATTTTCCTGGTGGGTGGGTGCTTGACAATCTACCCCTTTTGCGTAAAATGATAATGATTTTCATTATCGAATAGCGCTATAATAATCGCAGGCTCGGAGAGTTGTCTCGGGGCCATAAAGGAGTTTTTTGTGAAGATGAAATTTTCTGCATTGCTATCTTTTCTGCTGTTGGCGGCTGTTTTGCTCTCTGCCTGTGGCCCGACGACCAGCCAACCGGTTTTGGAAAATCAATCTGGGCTGAAGGTGTTGGCGGTGGAAACATTTCTGGCTGAAATTGCCCGGAATGTGGCCGGGGAGCGGACGCCAGTGGAAAGCTTGATTCCGCTTGGGCTTGATCCGCACGCTTTTGAACCGGCGCCTCAGGATGTGACAAAAATCGCTGAGAGTGATGTATTGATTGTCAATGGGGCAGGTTTCGAAACCTGGTTGACCGAAACTCTTGATAACGCCGGTGGTCAGCGTCGGGTGATCGAAGCTTCGGCCGGGCTGATCAGCCGCGTCGCGCGGGAGGGCGAATCAGCTGTGATGAGTGATGCGGATTTAAATGATGTAATCTGCGCCCAGATGAAATCAGCGCAGGCTCAGTCCGTCGAAGCGGGCGGCGCTTTGGTCAGTGCTGCCAGGCTGCCCGCCGAATCGGGATTGTTTTCGCTCAAGCTGGCTAAACAGGCAGATGGTTCGTATGCGGGTTTCATTCAATATGTCACGGATGAGTCCGGGGATTTCCAAATGGCAACAGCCGCGGGAACTCTTCAGGTTCAGAAGGCAGGCGACGGGTCGGGTTTGGGATTTGAGAAAACTCTTTCGCTCGGTTGCGCTCCACTTTCCCAGGGAAATATCATCCAATTGGAAAAAAATGGACAATATATTCTCGCGCTGACAGGGTTTTCCAACGAATATGTCTCCCTGCTGATTGGTCCGGCGGGTGGGTTGCACCAACATGAAGGCGATCCGCACTTTTGGCTGGACCCGACGCTGGTGGTGAAGTATGTTGAAAATATCCGGGATGGCTTGATTGCGGCTGACCCTGCCGGAAAGGATGTTTATACTCGAAACGCCGCCGCTTACATCGTCAAGCTGACCGATTTGGATGGCTGGATCAAGGCCGAGGTGGCGCAAATCCCTGCTGAGCGCCGCGTAATTGTGACCAATCATGAAAGTTTTGGGTACTTTGCCGATCGTTATGGCTTCACAATCATCGGTACGATTGTTCCGAGTGTGACTACCGGCGCCTCGCCCTCGGCTCAGCAATTGGCGCGGCTGGTTGACCGGATTAAACTAACCGGCGCGCTCGCCATTTTTCTTGAAACCGGCGCTTCGTCGCAGTTGGCTGACCAGGTTTCTGCTGAAACCGGCGTGAAGGTCGTGACCGGGCTGTACAGTCATTCGATCACCAAGGCGGGCGGTGAGGCTCCGACTTATCTTGAGATGATGAAGTACAATGTCAATGCAATCGTTGGAGCGTTGAAGTAATTCGGTAAGTTTTCCCCTGACTCACCGAGAATCAACTCTTGAGACGCGGATTTTACGGAATAAAAACTTACTCCGAAAGGAAAATCATGACCCATCGCCGCGATATTGTCTTGCTATTTACCACCCGCATCATCCGCCTGTTTGCTTATGGATTTCTCTCGGTTGTCCTGGCGCTTTATCTAGCCGAGGCAGGCCTGGTCGAAAGCCAGATCGGATTATTGCTGACGCTCACCCTGGCCGGGGATGCAGCCATCTCGCTCTGGCTGACCACCTCGGCGGATCGCCTCGGACGTCGCCGGATGCTGGTGCTCGGTGCCGGGCTGATGATTCTGGCTGGAGTCGTGTTCCTGTTCACCCGTAACCCCATTTTTCTGACGGTGGCGGCCATTTTGGGCGTTATCAGTCCGAGCGGCAACGAGATTGGTCCGTTTCTTTCCATCGAACAGGCCGGGCTGACTCAGCTGATCTCGGATGAAAAACGCACCCAAATTTTCGCCTGGTACAACCTGGTCGGTTCGTTTGCGACGGCCACCGGCGCGCTTTCCGGCGGCTGGTTGGCGCAGGGCTTGCAGGCGGGCGGCTGGACGGCGCTCGATTCCTATCGCTTTGTGCTGGCCGGATATGCGCTGGCCGGATTTGTGTTGATTTTGTGCTTTGTGAGTGTCAGTTCCGCCGTGGAAGTGGTGCCACAGGCCCAGGTCGCCAAGCATACACTCGGGTTGCACAAATCGCGCGGGGTGGTCTTGAAACTCTCCAGCCTGTTCGCGCTGGATGCCTTTGCAGGCGGGCTGATCGTACAGAGCATGATGGCTTTCTGGTTCCACGTCCGTTTTGGGGTGGAAGCGGGCGTCATCGGCAGTATCTTTTTCGGGGCAAATGTCCTGGCGGGGATTTCGGCGCTGCTGGCGGTGCGCATTGCCAAGAAGTTTGGCCTGATCAACACGATGGTGTTTACCCACATCCCATCTAATGTGCTGCTGATGCTGGTGCCGCTGATGCCGAATCTGCCACTGGCGATCGGGGTTTTATTGGCGCGTTTCAGCATTTCTCAAATGGATGTGCCCACACGCCAGTCGTACACGATGGCTGTCGTTGCGCCGGATGAGCGTTCGGCCGCTTCGGGGGTGACTGCGATTGCCCGCTCGGTAGGCGCAGCCCTGTCGCCTTCCCTGACCGGCATCTTCCTGGGAATTCCGGGATTGATCAGCCTGCCTTTCTTTTTGTGCGGTGGGCTGAAAATTGTCTATGACCTGGCGCTGTGGCGCGAGTTCCGCATGATGAAACCACCCGAAGAGCAGTAATCGGTTTGATAAAAACAGCCCCCGGTCATCCAAATGGCCGGGGGCTGTTTTTTACTTTTTCTCTGACGCTGCCTGCAGTCTGCACCAGGCATACAGCGCATCGTAAACTTCAAACTGCGCCTGCAGGTTTTCGAGATCATTGGGATAGCGCAGGCTGTAACCGCTGGCGATGGCCTCCAGCCCGCGGGCGATGGGCTCGCTGTCAATATCCTCGGAGACATCGGCGGCGTGGACGATTTTTGCCAGGCGCAGCAAGCCCGCTTCCTTTAATCCATATTTCAGGAGGATGGACTCGAACGAACAGCGGTTTTCGTGGTGACCAAGCTCCACGCCGGGCGCGTCAAAGGGAATCGCACCCCTTTCCCGGGCAACCTGCTCGATCTGGTTGGCAGGGACGAACAGGAATTCAGCGTCACTATCCACAAAGCGGGTAATCAGCCAGGGACAGGCCACACGGTCAACATGGACGTGCGAACGGGTAATCCACAGCATAGTGTTGCTCCTTAATGGCTATTTTGTCAGAGCCAGATCCTTGAAGTACAGGATAAAGTAACCCACCAGCAGGATCAGCCAGCCTGCCAGTTGAACATTTTCCATTAGTCCGCGCCAGGAAAGCGTGAAATTTTCCTGGATGGTGTTGAGGATGTTTTCCAGATTGTCGAGTTTGGTTTGGATGGCATCCTTCCAGTGGTTCAGGTAAAACTCGTCGCTGATCAGGTGATACAGCTTGGCAGTATACCAGTCACCGATGAACAGCAGGTTCTGTTCATTGTGCTCGAAGTCGAGCATTAACTCCAGGCGGTGATTGACGATATTGCGCAAATTTCCGTTTGTGAGTGACCACATCGACTGCTTGCCGCGTTTGAAATCGGCATTGATGATGCGCAGGATTTCTTCAATCGATTGGCCCAGCATGCGATAACGCAGCAACTGGTAATTCCCGATTTTTAAAAGCTCAATATCCGATTGAAAATCTGCGCTGGGAGCGAAAATCAGAGCAGCCTCCCAATCGACCAGGGTCAGGTCTTCTTTGGAATAACGGATGCGCGAGATAAAAATATCTTCGATGACGGAAGAATCCAGGATTTCACGCTGGGAGCGGATAAAGCCCGCCAGAGTTTCAGCATTCGAATTGATGAATTCATCTGGTACCCCCACCTGATCCTGAATCTGTAAAATGACATAGACTTCGAACAGGCCGTTGGCGCGGTACTGTTCCGGGATCAGGCGTTCCTGCAGGCTGTTCTCAATCTGCTGACGAAGGGAAACCGCCGCTTCGCTCAAGACTTCCGCCAGCACAAAGCGGCATTCAATGATCTGGACCCGGTCATCGTAGCGTTGACGCAAAATCGAGACGGAAATCTCCCCCAGCTTGATGGTTTCCTGTCCCAGCGCGTGCAGGTGAATGTCCACGGGCTGAAAATAAGGGGCGTTTTTCAGGCCTTTAACTTGTTCCGCCGGGGTGGGAGTCTCCGCTTTATCAGGAAAAGCGAGCAAATAACAAATTTCTGTGTGTTCAAGGACAGGCATGGTTTTCCCTGGGTTTTCAACCAGTTCAATAAGGGTCAATAAGGTCTGGCGTTGTTTTGTCGATGCGGACATCTTCCAATTTGCCCAATTTTCATTGTATCCGAAATAAATCTGCCGGGAGTGATATGGAGCTATGCTTGTCTGGCAAGCTCTTGATCGGCAGTCCGCAAAATCTTATCCAGTTCGCAAATAACATCTTCTGGCAGCGGGTCGATCAGCGGCCCAGCCAGGATCTCGTTGACTTTCTCGCGGGCATTTCGATACATATTGGGTTTGCCCAGTTCCATCCAGGCTTCGTAGGGGTGACGGTCAATCAGCCTGGACATAAAGAATTCGTCGCTCCTGGCGGCCTGGCGGGTGTGTTTGGAGCCCAGGAAATGTCCGCCCGGCCCGACTTTGGCGATATCTTCATATAGATTCTTTGAGTCGCCGCCATCGACTCCGGCATACAGGCGTTCGCACAGATGCGCCAGCTCATTATCCACGACCAGCTGTTCCAGGATGAGCAGCTGGTCGCCCTCGATTTCTCCCATTCCAACGATGATGTCTGATCCGGCGGAGACTGGCGGGATGGTGGTGATCAATTTGTCGAGAATGGCCTCTGCGCCGGGTTCTTTGGCGTCTGACGAGCAACCAGCCGAGGTGCTGGGCAGGTTGTAATAACGACCCATAACCACCATGGCCGCCGATTGCAGGCCCATTTCGGGCGTCCCTGCCAGATATGCGCCGCTGCGAAAATCCACCGAGCCGGTGGCGCTGCTGTAGATGACCGGCCGACCGGGGTGCGCCAGCTCAAAGATCACGATGGAGGACAGGGCTTCCGCGTTGGCCAGGCACAGGTTTGAGAATAAACTGGCCGGGCCGGTGGTGCCATTGACCGGCATGGGCAGTACCATGACTGGCATGTTCCATTCGCCCAGTTCGATATAAGCATCCAGCATCTCGCCATCATGCATCAGCGGTGCGACCGGGCAGTAGATGAGCGAGTAATTCAATTGTTCGCGGATGGCGTCTTCACTGCCCAGGACAGCTTTGAGTCCTTCCACAAGGTATGGAATTTGCCCGGAATGGTGAACTTCGTGCTGCCCGTGTTTGGATGTGGATTTCATGATGCCGAAAAACTCGTGCAAGACACGCGAATGCGCGGGCGCATCGGATGCGACAGTTGGCGCCCAGGCCATGACGCCCATATCCATTTGCTGGAAAATGCGCAGGCTGTTTTCGATATCCTGGCCGGTGCCGTACCGTTTTTGGCCGCTTTCTGGGTCGAGTATAAAGGCGGCCGTGCCATCGATGCAGTAGCGCGTGACCGGGGATGGCATGGGATAGTCATAAACCGGGTTGCGCGCTCCCAGCACGAATGATTTTGGCGCCACTCGCAGCGCCTCGTCTACGATTTCTTTGGGGATGCGGGCGATTTTCGTGTCCCAATCCACCTTTGCGCCGTTTTTTTCAAGCAGTGGCAGGGCTTTTTCACCGTGGAATTTGACGCCCACCTCTGACAGGATATGTAAAGTTTCTGCGTGGATATGGCTCTGTTCCTCTTCTGATAAAAAATTTGCTGTGAATTTCATAAAGTCCTCACAAGTGACTATTTTTCTGATGCCCTGACATGCCGTTCCAGACGCTCTAATTCACGGTCGGCCTCAGCATTCAAGGCCAGGGGTTGGTAATCTTTTAATATATTTTGGGTGATCTCTTGAATTCCGTCGATGATGTCGGGCATTCCGGCATTTTTCCATTTTTCGTAGGTGTCATGGAAACCCATTTCGCTCAGATACCAGCGACCTTCACGCACGGCCTTGAGAGTGGATTTTTGTTTCAGATAATTGCCGCCCGGCCCGGTTTGGGCAATAATGCCTTCCAGCCAGCGATCGGCATCGGTGGGAATGCCCTCGTACAGGCGGGAACAGCGCCGAAAGATTTCAACATCCATGACCATTTGTTCAAGACAAAGGATGGTGGAGCCGCCCAGGAGACCCGGGCCGACCAGGATATCCGGCCAGGCGATGGTTGGCAGAGTCCAGTTGATGGCGCGTTCGTAGCTGGCCTGTGCACCCGGGTAATATTGATCGGTTCCGCCAGTGCCCGCTTCCACCGGGAATCCGTAGTGGCGCCCCATTTCGATCATGGCCGCACCAAAAATTGAGTTTTCAACGGCGCCGCCAGTGTAGCGCCAGGTATGTGGTTCGATGCTTTGCGGGAATGGGGCATAAATGACGGGCACTCCGGGTTCAGCCGCCTGTACCAGACACAGCACGGCCAGCGCCTCGCAGTTTGCCAGCAGCACATTGGAAATCATGCTGGCCGGGCCGGTCGCGCCCATCAGCGGCATGGGCATCAGCGCCACAGGGATGTCCCAGCCCGTGAGGGCGAGGTAGGCGTCGGTGTAAGTGTCGTCAATCGTCAGCGGCGACATGGGACAGAGAATGTGCGAAAACGGGTGTTTCTGGCGGATGGTTTCCTTATCCCCGAAGACGATTTGCAGGATTTCCAGCAGCAGGCGCGACTTTTCGGCGGAATCGGTCGAATCCTGGATGTGCTTAGAGCAGTTCTTGAAGAGATTGCGCCAATATGAGACAAAATCGCTCTGGGATTCGGACGCAAAGCCGCCTTCCACCATGTTCCAGTAGATGCCGATTTCATCCAGGGCGTCAATCAGGTGCGTGGCTTTGATCCAATCGTCAAAAGTGCCGGGACTGATTTCGCCTGTCTCCCAATCCAGCACGCTGACGGCGCCGCCATCCGCCAGAAGCGAGCATTCACCGATATTCATCTCCAAATCCCAACCGGGCCGCCGTCCGCCAAGTTTAAACTTTTTCGGCGCAAGTCGGATGCACTCTTCCACCAACGCGCGCGGGAAACGTACCATTTGCGTTGTGGCGTTGACCTCCGCCCCGGCCTTTGCCAGCAATTTGCGGCCCGGTTCGGATAATACGCGCAGGCCGGTATTTTCCAGCAATTTCAGGCTGCGTTCATGGATTTGAGTCTGCTCATCCGTCGAAAGCACTTGGATCTGCGCTCTCATAAAATCCTTCTTTCGGGTTTATTCACACAATTCTTGATCGGCTGCCGCCAGGATGCAGTCGAGTTCCTTTTGTTTCTCGGCTTCGACCGGTTCGGGGTGGTGGTTGGCGAGAATCCATTTGGTCTGCTCGATGGCGTATTCACGCGGGTCACGGTACCTGCCATCCGGGCCAACCTGATGGGCAACGCCGCGTTTCATTGACTCGCGCATGTGCTTGCGGGTGTGTTTTTGGGCCAGGTAATGTCCGCCGGGGCCAACGGCGTCCACCGTATCAAGCGCCAGCGTCTCGTCGTTGATGTCCATGGTCATCAGATAGTGACGCGCTTTCTGGTAGATGTCATTATCTAGCAACAGCGCTTCGGGATACAGGCGCGTGTACGTGTGCGTCAGGCCCATGCCGGTAACAAATTCAGCGCCGGTCAGGCCGACCATATAGGCATCCAGCGCCACTTCCGAGCCGGATTGCCAGGTGCCGGCCTCGCGCGCATCGGTGCCATAGCAGGCGCCCAGCGCGGGCATGCCCCAATGGTGCGCCATCTCCACCGGCGCGTAGCGTCCGCGCGCATCCAACGGATAGCTGACGTAGTTCCCGGAGCTGGGATCGGCCCAGGCCTGCATCATTGAGTGGAAAACCGGCGCGCCAGGCGCGACCATTTGCATCAGCACGGTGGCGCTGATGACTTCAGCGTCACCCATCGCCAGGGCACCGGCCAAAGTGGCGGGAGCGGTGGTCCCCATGGTCGGCATGGACAGGAATCCGACCGGCACGCCGGCCTCCGCCAGCACCATCGCGCCTTCGATGCCGTCCTTGTCCTGGATCAGCGGGGCAATCGTGCAGACCAGCAGCGAGAAATTGGGGCGTTTGCGCAGTTCTTCCTTGCTGCCCGCGATCACTGCGGACATTTCAACGGCATAACGGGCGTCTGCTTCGCCCATGATGGTTTCACTCTGGATATGTTTGAGCGTGTTGCGGAAACCCGCATCCAGGTCATGCAGCGGGGCGGTGCGGCCATGTTCTTGTGAACTGACCATTGGCCAGTAAAAAGCAACGGAGGGCAGGTAATCGGCCACACGCGCCATCATGCCGACATCTTGCTTGCAGGATGGCCTGCGCTGACGGGTGTCGAGGTCAATTGTCTCAACGCCGCAGCCGTCAGTGGTGAAATAGGTGGCGCCATCTGCCAGGTTGAAGTCATAGAAGGGGTTTCTTGCGCCGATGTTGAAGTAGCGCGGCATTTTGGACAGGTAGCTCATGACCACGTCGCGTGGGAAACGGGCGATTTGCCGCTCGAAATCGACTCTTACACCATGCTCTGCCAGCACCTTTAAAGCCTTCTCGGATGGAAATTTCACCCCGGTGCGCTCCATGATGTTCAGTGTGGCATCTTGAAGCTGCTCCAACTGTTGATCGGTGAGATATTGGAATCGATAGGGAGTCTTGATGGGTTCGAGGGGTTTGAGTTCATTTGGCATTTAACACACTCCTTATGTGTTAGGAAACGGTGGATAGCAGTCCCGGCATTCACCCGCAGCCGGGAATCTGTGATGGATATTTACATTTCTCCGGCTTTCTGTAAGACTTTGTACGGATCAAAAGCATCGCGCAAGCCATCGCCGATGTAATTGACCGAAATAATGGTCAGGAAAATCATAACGCCCGGGAAAATTGCCAGCCAGGGATACCGGATGAAATTCTCCTGGCCGTTGCTGAGCAAATTGCCCCAACTGGGAGTGGGTGGCTGAATCCCGAAGCCGAGAAAACTTAGCCCGGATTCCTCGATGATGGCGTAGCCCAATTCCAGCGTGGATTCGACAATGATGGGGCCGATCGTATTCGGCAGAATGTGGTTGACGATAATTCTCAGTGGCGAAGCGCCCAGGGAACGGGAGGCCGTTACAAAGTCCAGTTCGCGCAGGGTGAGAAATGCCGCCCGCACCAATCGTGCAAAAGTCATCCACGAAAGCAGCCCGATCACCACGGCGATCGTCAGAACGCTGTTGCGCTGAAAGATGGGAATATCGACTTCGCGCAGAATGGCGCTTAGCAGAATCAACACCAACAGCGAAGGCAGAGTCAGCGCCGCGTCAGTGATGCGCATCAGGATGTTATCCAGCAGGCCGCCCGCGTAACCGGCCACCGCGCCGACAGTCACGCCGATGGAGAGTGTAATCGCCACCACCAGTAGGCCGACCGTCAGGGAAATGCGCCCGCCATACAAGACGCGCGTCAACAGGTCGCGCCCCAGGGCGTCGGTGCCCATGGGATGCTGCCAGCTGGGGGTCTGAAAGCGTTCGAGAATGGCGGATTTTTCAGGGTCATAAGGCGAAAGCGGCGCTAACCAGACCGCCAGAATCAATAAGGTCAGGATGAAAAAACCCGCCATGGCGCCGGGATGACGTCGAAACCGTTTCCAGATCAGCCGGGAGGTTGCTTCGCTTTCGATAGTTTTTTTCGGTAGGTCAGAAATTGTCATACGCTCACCCTTAAGAATACCGAATTCTTGGATCAAGGTAGGCGTAGAGTACATCCGCCAGCAAGTTGGATAGAATAATGGCGATGCCGCCGATAATGAGCACAGCCATCAGAATGGGATAGTCCCGTTGGAGCGCGGCCTGGTAATACAGCAGTCCCATGCCTGGCCAGGAAAACAGCATCTCGATGAAAACGGCGCCGCCGAAGATGTAGGGCAGGTCGAGCGCCAGCAGAGTCACCAGCGGGATGAGCGCATTACGCAATGCATGTTTGAACATCACCCGGCGCTCGCTCAGACCTTTGGCGCGCGCTGTGCGCAGATAATCCTGGTTGATCACGTCCAGCATGCTGGAGCGCAGAAAGCGCGAATACCAGGCCAGCCAACCCATTGCTCCGGCGGTGACGGGCAAGATCAGGTGCACAATCCGATCCATGATCGAAAACGGAGCTCCGATGGTATAAATTCCGCCCACCGGCAGCAAGGGAGCGCCGGTGATGGGGTTTTTCAGCCAGACGTAAAAGATGATGATCAGAATCAGGCCCAACCAGAAATCCGGCAGAGCCTGCCCGGCAAAGGCAAAGGTGGTGACGGCGATATCGAAAATGGAGTATTGTTTGATGGCCGAAATTACGCCAATCGGGATGGCAAAACCGAGTGCCACCAGCAGCGTGATGCCCATCAGGTAGATGGTGTTTGGCAGGCGGATATTGATTTCGTCCAGGACTGGCTGGCGGGTGCGGAAGGAATAACCAAAATCGCCGCGCAAGACTCCCCGGCGCGATCCGGGGCTGTCGGGGAGTCCGTCTCCGTTTGAATCGACCTTCATCCAGTCATTGCCAATCAGCCAGACCACATACTGAAAAGGGATGGGTTTATCCAAGCCGAGTTGACGCTTGAGAATCAACATCCGCTCTGGCGGGATGCGGCGCGCCTGACCATACCCGGCCAACGGTCCGCCCGGCGCCAGGTTGACGAGGGCGAAGAACAGAACGCTGAGCAGAAACATGATGACAATGGCCTGCAGCAATCGGCGAGTAACATATTGAGCCAATGGATCACCTTTCGAAGAAGTTGCTGGTGATTACTTGATGATTTTCCAGTCAGCAGCGTTCCAACTGACCACGCTGTTGACATTGGCCTGGACGCCGCTCAAGCGGGTGGAGTGGGCATCAGCGTTGAGCGTTGAAAAAAGCAGGATTTGAGGCAGTTCCGCGTCCAGCAATTTCGCCATTTCACAGAAGTCCTGTTGGCGTGTTTTTTCGTCCAACGTGTAAGCCTGGTTGAGCAGCTCATCCATTTTGGGGTTGTTCCAGCGTCCAATGTTCCAGCCTTGATCGGGCGTGGAGGCCGTTGAGTTGTAATATTTCCACAAGAAATCGATCGGGTCATTCCCGAAGTAACCATCATCATACAGATCGATGTTGAAGTTGCCGGTCTGTTCGATGCCTCCACTGGCAGAATCAGCCCACATGACGCTGCCCTGGGATTGGGTCAGATCAGCCTGGATGCCGACATTTTTGAGCATCTCGCCGATTAATTGCTGAGTCAGCGTGAGCGGTTCACCGTACTCTGAATAGGTGAGTAACTCAAATTTGAATTTCTCGCCATCCTGGGCGGTTTTGCAGCCCTTGCATTCGCGGATGCCATCGCCATCGGTATCCACCCAACCAGCCTGTTCCAGTAATGCTTTGGCAGCCTCCGGATCAAATTTGGGGCGGGGAATGTTGCAGGTATTGTAGGGGGAACGGAAAAGCTCAGTCCAGACGGGAACGGCAAAACCGTGCCAGACGGTACTGGTAATGGCATCCACATCAATCGCAGAACGGATGGCCTGGCGCACACGCACATCCGAGAAAAATGGATTGGGGCTGGTGATTGGGTCAGTAGTGCCTTTGGCAGCCAGATTGAGATACAGGCGCATTGCGAAGCGACTGGTTGGGCTGATGCTGACTTTGACGTTGGTGTCATTTTTCAGGTTGTCGGCAACCTGCTCGGTGGCCCACATCAACAAATCGGCGTCGCCCTGGCGCATCATGGTCTCACGCACAGTCGCATCCGGTACGATTTTGATAATCACGCTATCCAGGTTGGGTTTGCCTGGTTCAAAATACTTCGGGTTGCGCAAAAAAGTGAGATGGTCGCCGGTCACCCATTCCGAGAGTATGAAAGGTCCGTTGCTCAATGGCTGACGGGCGCAATCCCAGGATTGGAAGCCCTGTTCGGCTTTGCAATAATGTTTGGGCCAGATCGCAACCTGGTTATTCCCGAAAAGCGTCAGATAGGAGGGGTAAATGCCGTTGAAGTGCACTACGAACTGGTGGTCGTCGATCTTGTCAACGCCGATTACCAGGTCAATGCCCGGGATCCATGCGCCGGTATTCGGGTCGATGATGGCCTGATAGGTAAAAAGCACATCGTCAGCGGTGACCGGAGTTCCATCCGCCCAGGTAACATCGCTGCGCAATTTCCAGGTGACGTCCATCATCCCGGTAGCGGTGTCGATCAGCACGCCGCCGTTTTCCTGGGTGGGCAGTTCAGCCGCCAATACCGGGTAGACTTTGCCATCTGGGTCAATGGCAGTCAGGCCGAGCAGCGCCATATGCATGACGAGAGCATCATAACCCGAGTCGCTGATCACGGCGTTGAAACTGGGCGGATCTTCCGGAATGACGATGGTTATGCTGGATGCGTTCGCCGCCGCTGGATTGGGGGCTTGTGTCGCTGTTGTAGGGGCAGATGCGGAAGGTTGAGATGGCGCGGCGCAGGCGCTCATTGTGATAATCAACAAAACCAGCAATCCGACTCCAGACAAGGTTTTGAAAGACAAAGTATTTCCCATTTCTTCCTCCTGGTTGTTTTAAGAAATTCAAGATTTACCCGGGTTTGTTGAAAAAAACTGTGTCATTGCGAGAGCCGTAGCAAGTCACCATACTAATACGGTAGCATAATCATTTTTTTGAGTCAACTTATCGGGGAAAATGTCTAAACCCGCGGAGGTAGATTCTCCATATTCGGGCTCTTTTTTAGAAAATTTAATTTTTGGGGCGTTTATAAATGGCGCGCGCCGACTGTGCCACATAATGGTTGACCCAGTTAACAACCGTTTGGTGATTGATGTCCAATTTACGCGCTATGGAACGAAAGGTTTGACCATCCAGGCACATCAGGATGGCTTTTTTGCGCAAATCATCCGGGTAGCCATTGAGATTTGGATCAGGGGTGTACTTTTTACCACAATGCTTACAACAATAGCGTTGACTGCCAGAACGATTTTTTCCCATCTTGAGCTGTTCATTCGTTTCCAGACATGTTGGGCATTGTAGCATGGATATTTATCATTCCCAAAACAGGATTACGCGATTATAACGCCAAAGTTTGCGCTGATTTCGGTTTTGATCCTGTTTGCGGGGATAAAAACTACCTTATAATCGGGATTGAGCCTATGCCACCAAAGCACCCGCTTGCCATTCCAAAAAAACCGCAGGGACAAGTCACCCGCGGCAAAACCGCCCGCAACCGGCTGCGACAGGTGGATAATTTCCTGCTGCTTTACGCGCCGGGACTCATTTCCAGCCGCGACGAGGCCCTTTTTGTGGATTTAGGTTACGGGGCGGAGGCCATCACCACGCTTGAATCCGCCGAACGATTCAGACGTTTGAATCCGAATCTAAAAGTCCTGGGGGTTGAAATTGAACCGGAACGGGTGGCCGCGGCCCTGCCTTTCGCCGATTCCCGCACATTTTTCCGTTTAGGCGGTTTCAATATTCCCCTGCAACCTGGCGAAACAGTGTGCGCCGTGCGCGCGTTTAACGTTCTTCGTCAGTATTCTGAAGCCGAAGTTTTGCCTGCCTGGGAGCAGATGTTGCATCATGTTCAGCTGGGTGGGCTGTTGATCGAAGGCACATCCAATCCCAGCGGGGCGATTTGGGCGGCCAACCTGCTGCGCCGCGTTGAGGCTGGCTGGCGCAAGGAAGCGCTGGTCTTTTTTACCAATTTCCACCTTGGTTTTGACCCGCTCGAATTCCAGGCGATTTTGCCCAAAAACTATATTCATCGTATGCTGCCGGGCGAACCCATTTTTGATTTTTTCAACGACTGGAAGGCCGCCGCCGCTGAAACCAGTCCCATGCAAACCTGGGGCCTGCGGCAATGGTACGTGGCCGCGGCCGCGGCGCTGTCAAAACGCGGCTATCGCATCAATTTGCGCCGCAAGTGGCTGTCAAAAGGTTGGATGATTTTGGAAGAACCGGCATAATTAAAGGACCTATTCATCTTCTAGAATAAGCAAGGATGTTTGTATGTCTTTGAATATGACGCTTTACACTACCGCCCTTTTTCCGAAAGCGACATAATTGAATTACAGAGCAATCTGCTAAATATTGTCCAACTTCTGATGCAAGGAGTAAGGAATGCCGGTTACTGGCTGGGTTGAAGTTTCTGACTTGTATTGCAAAGGTTGCGAGTTGTGCATCAGCGCCTGTCCGCAGGAAGTGCTTAACCTGGATATGAGCCGCCTGACGCAAAAAGGTTATCATCCTGCGCGCATTTACAAGGACGGCTGCACAGGCTGTGCGATTTGTGCGGTTATTTGTCCGGATGCTGCGATCACTGTATATCGTGAAGTGACAAAAGTAATCCCCACGAGGGCGTAGTATACACATACTACGCCCTTATCATTTTCTGATGGAGAACTGAATGCCAAAAGAATTAATTAAAGGGAATGTGGCGATGGCTGAAGCGGCCATTCGCGCCGGGTTGGAGGCCTATTTTGGCTATCCCATCACCCCGCAGACCGAGATTTTGGAACATCTGGCGCGACGAATGCCTGAGTTGGGCCGGGCGTTTGTGCAGGCTGAAAGCGAAGTCGCGGCGATTAATATGGTGTATGGCGCTGCCTGCACTGGTGTGCGCGTGATGAGTTCATCATCCAGCCCCGGTTTTTCGCTGATGCAGGAAGGGATTTCTTACATTGCCGGTACGGAAGTGCCCGCAGTGTTGATTAATGTCATGCGCGGTGGGCCGGGCCTTGGGAACATTGCCCCGGCGCAGAGCGATTACTACCAGGCGGTCTATGGCGGCGGACACGGCGACTATCATCCGATTGTGCTGGCGCCCGCTTCGGTGCAGGAAGCAATTGATTTGACGGTGCTTTCCTTCGATCTGGCTGAAAAATACCGCAACCTGGTCTTTGTGCTGGCGGATGGCTCGGTGGGGCAGATGATGGAACCGGCGGAACTGCCCGAGATGCGGCCGGTTTTGCGCAAGGACTGGGATTGGGCAGTGAATGGCAAAGGCAAGCGCGAGCGCCGTACGCTTTCATCCATTTACCTGAATCCGCACGAAGAGGAAGTAGCCAACCTGCATTTTCTCAAAACCTGGCAAACCATTCAGAAAAACGAAATCCGTTATAAGGAATATTTCGTCGAGGATGCAGATATCGTTATCGTCGGGTTTGGGACTGCCGGGCGGGTGGCGCTATCAGCGGTGCGTGAAGCGCGTCAGATGGGCATCAAAGTCGGGTTGCTGCGGCCGGTTTCGCTGAGTCCGTTCCCGTTCGAAGTGTTGGAAGAACTTGCCGGGCGGGCTTCCGCCTTTTTAGTGGTGGAAATGAATATGGGTCAGATGTTGAACGATGTCCAACTGGCGGTAAAAGGCCGCGTGCCGGTGGAATTCTACGGTCGCCCAGGCGGCATCGTCCCATTTCCGAATGAAATCATGGCAGAAATTCAACGCATGTCCACGACGAAGTTGAGCGTGGTGCGCGATCCGCGTGTGGCCTGGCTTGAACGGATGACTTCTTAGAGGTGAATATGGTTACCATCATGAAACCCGAAAATATCATTTACGCGCGCCCCGAGGCGTTTACCGCCGTTTCGACGCATTATTGCCCCGGATGTACACACGGCGTCGCGCATCGTTTGATCGCGGAAGTGTTGGACGAGATGCAGCTGACCGATAAAACCATCGGTGTTGCGCCAGTGGGCTGCTCGGTATTTGCCTACAACTATTTCAACACGGATTTTGTCGAAGCGGCGCATGGTCGCGCCCCGGCGATGGCGACCGGTATCAAGCGCGTGCTGCACGATCGAATTGTCTTCACCTACCAGGGCGATGGCGACCTGGCGTCGATCGGCATGGCTGAGATTATGCACGCGGCCGGACGTGGCGAAAATATCACTGTGATTTTTATCAATAATGCCATTTACGGCATGACCGGTGGCCAGATGGCCCCGACCACGTTGCCCGGCCAGAAGACGACATCTTCGCCGCTGGGGCGTGACGTGGAATTGCAGGGTTATCCGCTGCGCATGTCTGAAATGATCGCCAAGATGGACGGTGCGGGCTACGTGGTGCGCCGCTCGCTGCACGATCCGGCCAATATCCGCAAGGCCAAGAAAGCCATCCGCACGGCTTTTGAGACGCAGCTGCGCGGTTTGGGCTTCTCGATGGTCGAACTGCTCTCGACCTGCCCGACAAATTGGGGCATCAACCCGGTCGATTCGCTCAAATGGGTCGAAGATCACATGGTGCCGGTCTTTCCGCTCGGCGATTACAAAGTCAGCTCGGCGGTGGGCGATTTGAGAATCTGATATTTTGGAGCGGTCTGCTGCAGGCTCCAAAACGGGAGAATTTATGCATAAAGAAATCATGATTGCTGGATTTGGCGGTCAGGGCGTGTTGTTTGCGGGGCAGGTGCTGGCTTATTCCGCCATGGATTTGGGCATGGAAGTGACCTGGATTCCGTCCTATGGCCCTGAAATGCGCGGCGGGACGGCAAACTGCACGGTGGTGATTGCGGATGAAGAGATTGGTTCGCCATTGGTGGAATATCCCCCGGCGGCGATTGTGCTCAATCTGCCATCTTATGATAAATATGAGCCGGATATGCAAAAAGGCGGCGTGCTGGTGGTCAACTCATCCATGGTGGATCGCGGCGCGAAACGCGACGATATCATCACGATCTTTGTCCCGGCCAATGAAATTGCCGAGGAAATTGGCGATAAAAAACTGACTAACATGGTCACCGTGGGGGCGCTGCTGGCTTTCGTGCCGGAAATTTCGCTCGAAGCGCTAAAATCCGCACTCAAAGCGCACCTGCCTGTTCGGCATCATAAACTGTTGCCAAGCAATTATGAAGCACTGCAGCGCGGCTATAATTTGGCGAAACAGCAAGCGCCAGTTGCCAGCGTTGAATAAGCTGTGAACCTGTGACATTTGTCAAAGCCCGTCTCAAGCGAGACGGGCTTTTTGTCCTGATGCTATAATTTAAGAGCGTCAAATTTCTTTCAGATTGGATCAATTCGCGCCATGAGTCAACGCACACGGGTACAGCCTGAGATCATTCGGGAACCGCTGCCCAAAACCGAGCTGGAACCACTTTACCGGGTCATCATCCACAACGACGATGTGACGCCGATGGATTTTGTCACCCATATCCTGACGCGCATTTTCTGTGTCTCGGAGCCTGATTCAGTAAAAATCATGTTCACGGCGCATTACAGCGGTGCGGCTTATGTGCAAACTTTGCCCAAAACCGAAGCGCAAAATCGCATTGGCAAGGCTCACTTTGCCGCCGGGCTGGAAGGCTATCCATTACATTTCACCATGGAGCCGGAATAGCCCCAAAAAGCATTAAATTGGACTGTATCTGTCCGTATAAACTATTATAATGGCGGGATGGATTCAATTCACGCTTTGACGGAAATCAACCTGGACGATTTGGTCTCGTCTTTCGGCTGGCAAAACTCCCCGCGACTTTCGTCCTTTATACGGACAATTTTCCACGCTCCGGCGGCCAAATTTGCCCGGCAGATGCTGGCTTTCGATAGCGCTGTCGGCAAAAGCGACTTGCCGAAAGGCGCGCGTCACGCCCTGCTCGATTTTGCTCAGGGCGTGCAGGTTTTCGGACTTGAAAATGTGCCCACTTCCGGGCCGGTGTTGTTTCTCTCCAATCACCCCGGCATGGTCGACACCCTGGCGTTATTTGCCGCCATCAATCGCGCGGATTTGCGCATTATCGCGCTGAACCGGCCTTTTCTGCTATCTCTGCCGGAAACCACCCGGCACTTGCTGTACATCAGCGCAGACGCCTCCGAGCGGATCAGCGCCGTCAAAAAAGCGGCGGCGCATCTGCGGGCGGGTGGGGCGCTGTTGACCTTTCCCGCCGGGCAAATCGAACCCGATGCGGACGTGTATCCCGGCGCATTGGAGTCGCTCAACGACTGGACCGATTCGGCGGGTGTCTTTGTCCGCTTTGCGCCGGAGACCAGGATCGTGCCTACTTTTGTGCGCGGGGTGTTGTGGGAAAAGGCCGTCAAGCACCCGCTGACCGGGCTCAAGAAAACGAGCTATGAAAGAGAAAAATTGGGCGCGGCGCTTCAGCTGTTGGCGCATATTCTGTTTAATGCGCGTCCGCTCCGGGTGAAAGTTCAATTCGGCCAGCCCATCACGCTGGCGGAAGTTGGTTCAAACAATGTCGCCGCCATCCACGCCAAAATCATCGAGCGCATGCGCGGGCTGGTTCAGAATCCGCCAGATGGCGCGGGCGTTGCGGCGATGAAAACTCGCTAATTCACTGCATTCTCTAAAAATCCCTTGAAAAACAAACGGAATTTGTTCTTTCGCATCCTGATGATGCTTATCCTCGGCGGCCTGCTTTACTGGGCGCTGAGAAATGCTCCGTTGGTAGAAATCTGGGCCACCATCTGGCGCTTGAAGGCCTGGCAGATTGGCGTTTTGGCGCTGCTCAACACGCTGATATACATTCTCGTTTCCCTGCGCTGGTGGATTATCGTCCAGGCGGAGGCGCGGCGGGTTGCTTTTTTGCCGCTGCTGGCGGTGAGGGTGGCGGTTTTTGGAGTCAGCTACTTTACGCTGGGGCCGCAGGTGGGCGGGGAGCCGCTGCAGGTGCTCGCGCTGCAGCGAAAGTATGGCCTGTCCTACACCCGCGCGACCGCCTCCGTTTTGATGGATAAACTGCTCGAATTTCTGGTCAACTTCCTTTTACTGGCGGTCGGTTTATGGGCCATCTTTCAGGCGGGTTTCCTGCCTGAAAACGGAAGGCAGGTATCGGGTGGACTGGTGATTCTGGTCGCTTTGATCGTCTGGCCGCCCATCCACATCTTCCTGATGTCCCGGCGGATTTATCCACTGACAATTTTTCTGCGCGCCCTGCCATTAATTCCCAAGAACGCGAAGCCGGTCCGTTTCTTGCGCGCCGCTGAATGGCTGGCCGGGACGTTTTGCCAGCGTCATTTGGGCGCATTGCTCGGGGCGTTGGGCGTTTCGCTGCTAGCCGGGTTGGGGATGCTGGCGGATTACGCCCTGATGACTTCTTTTTTTGGGATTCATCTGCCTTTCTGGAAAGTTGTCGCCGGGTGGACGGTAGGTTGGCTGTCATTTTTGGTGCCGCTGCCAGGCGGATTGGGTGCGCTGGAGGCTAGCCAGGTGTTTGCCCTGGGGGCTTTCGGCGTTTCGGCCGGAACGGCAATTGGGGTGACGCTGTTAATGCGGGCTCGCGATCTTTTGATTGGCGGATTGGGACTTTTATTGGCTGGAAGCGTCTATAATCAATAATATGAAAGCATGCACACTTTTCTTTGTTGCGCCGGGCGTGGTGGAGCTGCGCGAGGCGTTGTTGCCCGTACTGGCGCCGGATCAGGTGCTGGTGGAGACGATTTACTCGGCCATCAGCCCGGGGACGGAGATGCTCGTTTACCGTGGGCAATTCCCTGCCATGCCGGTCGATGCCAGCATTGAGTCATTGGGCGGCGAGTTCCACTATCCGCTGGCTTATGGATATGCGGCGGTGGGGCGCGTCACGGAAATTGGGGCCGCGGTTGAGCCGGAATGGGCTGGACGCCTGGTTTTTTCCTTCCAGCCGCATACTTCGCATTTCGTTGCCAGTCCCCGTGCCCTGTTTCTTATTCCCGATTCCATTTCGCCCGAACAGGCTTGCTTTTTGCCCAATACCGAAACCGCGGTCAATCTCGTGCAGGATGCCGCGCCGATCCTGGGAGAGCGCGCGCTGGTTTTTGGACAGGGCATCATCGGGCTGTTGACGACTGCGCTGCTGGCGGAATTCCCGCTCGAAAGCCTGGTCAGCGTCGACACATTTCCGCGCCGCCGCGCCGCCGCGCTGGCCCTTGGCGTGAGCGCTGCCCTCGATCCGGCCGCGCCCGATTTTCGCGCGCAGGCCGCCTCCATCTTGGCCTCGGGCGCGGATGTGACCCTGGAGCTTTCCGGCGCGCCGGTTGCGCTGAATGATGCCATTACCCTGACAACTTTCAGCGGGCGGATTGTGATCGGCTCGTGGTACGGCGAAAAGCGCGCCGCGTTGGATTTGGGCGGCGCTTTCCATCGTTCGCGGCTAAAGCTGATCTCATCCCAGGTCAGCAGTATCGCGCCCGAACTTTCCTCGCGCTGGGACAAAGCGCGCCGCTTTGGGGTGGCGTGGCAGGCCCTGGCCAGAATCCGGCCTGAAAAATGGATCACGCACCGCTTCCCGCTCGAAAAGGCAAAAGACGCCTATCGTCTGCTGGATGAAAATCCACAGGAGACGATCCAGGTGATTTTTGATCATGCTCTTGAGTAGCGGATCCCCACAGCAAAGGCTTTTCGGTTTGTGGGCTTAAACAAAAAGTTTGTTGGCTTAATTCGGAAGTTTGTTGGCTTAACTAAAAAGTTTGTTGGCTTAAATTCAAAGTTTGTTGGCTTAATTCGTTGAACAATCCCATTCGGAGATCAAAATGTACACCCTTGCCGTCCGCCGTGACTTTATCGCCCGCCACTACCTGATTGGTGGTGATTGGGGCCCCGAAAACTCTCCCAACTCGCATCATTATGTGCTCGAACTGCAGCTTACAGGCGAGAGCCTCGATCAACATGGTTACCTGGTCGATATTATCGAGGTCGAAAAACACTTGAACGAACTTGTTGCGCGCTACAAAGAGCATATGCTCAACGAACTGCCCGAGTTCGCCGGGCTGAACCCGTCCATTGAACATTTCTCGCGCATCCTGTGCAACACACTCAACGAAAAAATCCAGGCTCCCAACATCACAAAGATCAAGGTGGTGCTTTGGGAAAATGAAATCGCCTGGGTCTCCTACAAAATCAAACGCTGATGCGCATTGGCCTGGTAATTTACGGTTCGCTCGATACGCTCAGCGGCGGTTATCTCTACGATCGCAAGCTGGTCGAATATCTGCGTGCGCAGGGCGACCAGGTCGAGATCATTTCGTTGCCCTGGCGCAATTACGCCGCTCATCTCGGCGATAATTTCAGTTTTCGCCTGCCTTCCGGCCTGGATATTCTCATTCAGGATGAGCTCAATCATGCTTCGCTGTTGGGCGCGAACGGACGCCCTCACGCTTATCCCGTCGTCAGCCTGGTGCATCATTTGCGCTGTTCCGAACAACGCGCGGGCTGGCAAAACGCTTTTTATCGCATCATCGAAAAGCGCTATCTGGATTCGGTCGATGGATTTATCTTCAACTCGCAAACGACCCGCGGCGTGGTGACCGGTTTGGCAGGGGATTCCGCTCCCGCACTGATTGCCTACCCTCCCACCGACCGTTTTGGGAGCGGCCTCCCCGCAGCTTTGGTCGCCGCGCGAGCCGCCGAAACCGGCCCTGTGCGGATTCTGTTTCTTGGCAATGTCATTTCGCGCAAGGGTTTGCATACCCTGCTGGAGGCGCTCAGCCGTCAGTCTGCGGCTTTTCGTTTGGACGTGATAGGTTCCCTCACGAGTGATCCGGCTTATTCACAGGCCATGCAGCAAAAAGCCGCCAGCCTGGGCGCATCTTCCACCATCCAATTTCATGGCCCGCTCGATAACGGCGAACTCGCCGAAAAGCTTCGCGCGGCGCAAATCCTGGTCGTGCCGTCTTCTTATGAAGGTTTTGGCATCGTCTATCTGGAAGGCATGGCTTTTGGGCTGCCCGCCATCGGTACAACCGCCGGGGCGGCCTCCGAAATCATTTCTGATGGTGAAACCGGTTTTCTGATCAATCCCGATGACGCCGAAACGCTGGCGCGGCGGCTGACGCTTTTGGCCAGCGACCGCGATTTACTGGCGCGGATGTCGCTCAATGCGCTGCGGCGCTATCAGCAGCAGCCCACCTGGGAACAGACCGCCGCTGAAATCCGGCAATTCCTGCTCAAGATGGTGCCAGGTGCACAATAAGATGGATTATTCCTTTCCGCGTTATTTGCTTTCCAAGCAAACCGTCGATGATCGCGCCATCAATCGCGTGGTGCTCGATACGCTGAAGTCGGCGCTCCCTGCCAGTGGGCAGCTCAGCGTTATCGAAGTTGGCGCGGGCATCGGCACGATGTTGACGCGCTTACTGCGCCTGGGCTTCCTGCCCGCAACTGTCGATTACAGCCTGGTGGATGAAATGCCCGAAAACATTGCATTCGCCCGTGAGTGGCTGCCGCGTTGGGCGCGGGAAAATGGCTATGACGTTGAACCCGCTATGGATGGCCTCCGGCTGAGCGCCCCCACAGCGGATTCCGTTTGTGTGCATTTTGTTCAGGCGGATGTGTTTGACTTCATCCGCTCGGCGCCGGTTCAGGCTGATTTATTAATTGCGCATGCCTTTCTCGACCTTTTGCCGATGCCGCAAAGCCTGCCAGCGTTATTCTCGCTCGTCAAACCCGGCGGGCTGGCCTGGCTGACGATCAATTTCGACGGGCTGACCACGCTGGAGCCCACTATCAACCCGCAGTTGGATGCTCAAATCGAGCGGCTCTACCATCAGACGATGGATACCCGTCCAACCGGCGGCGACAGCCAATCCGGGCGGCACCTGTTTGGGCATCTGTATCAAGCTGGCGGGGAGATTTTATCCGCCGGGGCTTCGGATTGGGTGGTGTATCCGCTCAAGGGTCAGTATCCGGCTGACGAGGCGTATTTCCTGCAATTTATCCTGCATTTCTTTGAGCTTTCGCTGAATGGTCATCCGCAATTGAACCAGGATTTATTTGCGGCCTGGTTGAAAGACCGCCGGGCGCAAATTGAGCGCGGCGAACTGGTTTATATCGCCCATCAGATGGATTTTCTTGTGAAACCGGAAAGCGTATAATCCGTATAGAGAGTGCGGAGTTTTGCCATGAACCATACTTATGAAATAAATGGTCTACCTGTGAAAACAGGTGACGTGATTTGCACGATGAATGGCAAACCGAACATTTTGCCTGGTGAATTTTGGCGCCTGGTGGGGCGGTTGGTGCCGGGTGACGTGGATCACATTGCCATTTATCTCGGCCCGGAGGGACGCTGCGTTGAAGCCGGGGCGTTGGGCGTGGTGACTTTCACCATCCATGATGGCTTCTGGCATCCAGAACATACCATGGCTGAACGCGGCATGCTGGTCGATACTTTTTACGGTGTCGCCTATCCGCTGGCGGAGATTGGCCTGACGCGTGATGAGGAACACGATATTCGTGTTGGCGTGGCTGAATATTGTTTGTCACACCTGGGAAAGCCCTACAATCTCAACTTCCTCGACCCTGACCGCGACGATGCCTTTTATTGCAGCCAACTGGCCTACAAGGCTTACCTGCCCTTTGGCATTAACCTGAATACGGGTTTGTTTATGGAGCAATTGCCAGGAACCAATCAAATAATATATCCTCAAGAAATTTGGAATTTTTGTGTGCATCGTCGAGACCCGCAAAGTGAGCAGCCCGCCTCGGCCCTGCTCTACGAAACGGTGGGTTGAGTTTTTCTCCGCGCTGCCTGTAGGTGACGACAGCTCGGTGTGATGTATGGCGCCAAACAGCTGGTGTCCGGTTTGTTTCAGCCTTTGCCATCAGCTTGACCTCAATCATGGCGGCCAACCAGCCGGCGTTTATCAACCCGCAAGGCATCCTCCAGGCGGGTATCTCGACAGCATGACCGGGAGTTACCATTACCTACGGATATGACGCCCTGCAATCCTGACCCGTGTCACATACACCCATGGAACTTCTTTATGCCGATTATGGCGGTCTAGTGAAGACCGACTTTGGAAACAGGCCCGCAAATGGTTCGAAGCGTCACATCTGCACCGCCTCCGGGTTCCTGGTAGGGGTGGGGAACTGATCCATTACAGCAGCGCCACATGGAAAACAGACCACAATACAACCAGTTGCCGATGCTACGTATAAGTCGCAAGCCGAAGCTACTGTATAAATCCATAGATGTACCCTTATTGTATATATTCGTAACGCAAGATGTATTATAATGGTACTATGTTTGATCGAAGCATGGAAAAGGATTTTATAAATTGGAAAGATAACGCCTATCGAAAACCGTTAATTTTACGCGGTGCGCGACAGGTGGGGAAGACGAGTTTGATCCGGAAATTTGGACTAGAGAACTTCGACCAGCTCATTGAAGTTAATTTAGAAAAAAGGGATCAAAGGCAGCTATTTGACCAGGCTACAAGTGTCGATGATTTTATAAAAAGAATCGATTTATTGTTTGATCAAACGGTAGTTCCCGGTACTACTTTATTATTTATTGATGAAATCCAAGAGTCAAAAAACGTGATGGAATTATTACGGTTTTTTGCTGAAGAGAAACCAGAATTGCATGTGATGGCAGCCGGGTCTCTTCTGGAAGCGAAAATAGGTCGGGATTGGTCGATACCAGTTGGTCGAGTGGAATACCGCTACTTGTATCCTTTAACCTTTTTCGAGTACTTAAAGGCGAGAAAAAAGACGGCTTTGCTGGAGGCTGTGGAAACGATCCAGTTGGGAGATCTCTTTGCTTATGGAGGGTTGGCTGGAGAATTGTTCAAAGAATATGTCATGGTGGGAGGAATGCCGGAAGTGGTTAAAAGTTTCATTGAGACTGGTGATTACAGCCAGACACGGGCGATCTTCAACCGGTTGCAAACGGCATATTTGGATGATATTGGGAAATATTCCAAATCGAAAGAAAATAATAAATATCTAGAGCTCGTCTTGGAATATGGGCCAAGGGTGGCTGGTACTATTTTTAAGTATGAAAATTTTGGTGGGTCAAATTATCGCAGCCGAGAGATGGGCGATGCCGTTCAAACTGTTGAAAAAGTGATGCTGCTCAAGCAAGTCTTGGCAGTTAATTCGACATCCTTGCCCATCACGCCCAAAAACATTCGTCCCAAAAAGATGATCTGGTTGGATGTGGGTTTGGCCAATTTTGTTAATAATGCTTATCGAGAAATGTTAGTTGGAGAATATCAGGGTAAGATCATGGAACAGGTGGTGGGTCAGAGTTTATTGGCAGGTTTAACAACCAGACCGTTCGATCTTTTTTATTGGTCAAAAGACAGGGATGAAGGTAGCGCTGAGGTGGATTTTTGTTTTCAACATCAATCCCGACTCGTAGGTATGGAAATTAAGTCTGGCAATGTGTCCCAAATGAAATCGCTTTTTAGCTTGGGTAGTATAGATCCAACTGTGTCACTTGTGCGGGTATCGTGGGATGATTTGAAAAATGAAACCTGGAAGTTTTCCGGTAAAGAATACAAAGTGTTATCCATTCCATTTTATTTGATAGATCGCTGGCAAGACTTTCTGATGCAGTAGTTCATTCATCCTCAGGCCAGTTATGAAACAAAATTACACCATTGCAAAAGATACCGAAAGGCAACTACGAGTTTTAACTCTGAGCTTATACAGAAAAGGTGCATAATTTATTGATTGAGAAGCCTAAAATAGAGCCATCGACGACAGAAGCAGTCAGCAAGAAATGAAGATTGTGCAATCTCTTGCCCTCAAGAAATATGGGATGGCTGCCAGCACCGCCGGGATGAAATCAGCCTTCACGCGGGTTGACAATAATGCGA
>CAILYI010000026.1 GCA_903838415.1 uncultured Anaerolineae bacterium
AATCGAGGAGGGTACAATCTGGATGAGTTTTGTCCAGTCGTTTTTGCAGTGGAGTCATCAATACTTTGTCAGACAGCCATTCTCGTCTATAATCAATTAATTAATTAGTAGCTGCTGTTGATGGGCGGGTTTTGACCACTTTTTCAGCAGATTCTTAACGCCATCTCTTGTTGAAGGAAAAGTGTACATCATGACGGAATCGATTATTCGTATTCTTTTGGCAGATGATCACAAAATGCTACTTGACGGTTTGCGGGCCTTGCTGGAAGGGGAAGACGATATGCGGGTGATTGGCGAGATCGGTACTGTGCAGGATTCCATCAGGGTGACTGCCGAACTGCTGCCGGATGTCCTGGTTTTGGATCTGGGTATGCCGGGTGGCAGCGGTTTGGATGTCATCAGGAGTATTCGGGAGAAGAGGCTGCCGGTGCGGATCGTGGTGCTTTCGATGCACAGTGGGCGTGAAATGGTGATGGAGGCGCTTCAGGCAGGATGTGATGGTTATGTTCCCAAATCAACCGCACACACAGACCTGATCCAAGCTATTCGCGCAGTATTTGCAGGAAAACGATTTTTACATCCGGATGCGACGACTGCACTGGTTGATAATCTGTTTGACCGGCAGGAAGAAAGCAAACAAGCGGGGTTGCTCTCAGAACGTGAACTTGGCGTTATCAAACTGACAGCGATGGGCTTTACCAGCCGTGAAATCGGTGAAAAGTTGGCACTCAGCCCAAAGACAGTTGATACCTATCGCGAGCGCGCTATGCTGAAACTACAAATCGAATCAAAATCAGACATCATTCGGTTTGCGATGCGAGCGGGGTTGCTTGATTCGCTCAACACTTCCCATAAAGATTTCTAGAATTTACCAAAGGGGTTTTGCCTTGCTGGAAAAACTGAAACAAATGACGCAGTGGCTTTATGGTAGGTTGCTGGCTTTTCCGATGCGCTTGAAGGTGATCGGGATAGGATTACTTCCGATCCTTATCTTGGGTTTTTCGTTAAATTATTGGATCACCACCGGGCTTTCAGACTGGCTTTCTTACATCCTGGCGGATGTGCGGGTGCAGGCGGCCATGTCGGCAGGAGGTCGCAGCGTATTTCTGGTGACTCTGTTGGGGGCCATTGCCTCCATTTTATTTTCCCTTTTGCTCTCGCATATCCTTACCGAACCGATTCTCTCCCTGCGTGAGATGGCGCAGCAAGTGGCGGGCGGAAAATTGAATGCGAGAGCGAAAATTTGGGCGAAGGATGAAATTGGTGAGCTGGCCATTGCGATCAACACGATGACCGATAATCTGGTCACCAACCAGGAATTACTGGCTCGTCAGAACCGCAGCTTGGACGCAATTAACCAGGTGGCGCTGGCGGGCAACCGCTCGGATGATATTCACGATGTTTTGTATATTATGCTGGGGCATATCTTGAATACCATGCACCTTAAGATGGGGTGGATTTACCTGCGTGACCCAGAACGAAAATCAATTCATCTGGCGAGCTGGTATGGGATTGAAAAAGAGATGGAGCCGGTTTTCCTGAGCATATTGGATAATTCAACCTGCGCTTGCCAGGATGATTCGGTCAGTGGAGAATTGGGCACTTCCGTGTGCAATTGTGTTTGTTCACGACTGGAAAGATTGACCAGACTGAATATTGCGAGAAATCACATCACCATCCCGATGGTGGCGCGCGAACAGCACTTTGGTTTGATCAACCTTTCCTGTGATGAAGGTGTGGTCATCCCTGCAGAAGACATGGAATTATTGGCATCACTGGGCAACCAAATCGCTGAAATCGTGGCGAACGCCTGGTTACAGATAAAGCTCACTGAAAAAGAAGCTGCGCGACAGGTTTTACTCGAATCATTGGTACAGGCCCAGGAGGAGGAGCGTGCGCGCCTGGCGCGTGAGCTGCATGATGGCGCCGGTCAAACGCTGACCAGCTTGCTGGTGCGCTTAAAAACAATGGAAAGAAAATCGCCTATACCTGAAATGCAACGTGATCTGATCAATATGCAAGATATAGTCTCAGAAACCATCGAACAGGTTCGGGATCTGGCATATAGCTTGAGACCGGTAACGCTTGATGAATTGGGGATATCCAGGGCGTTGGAAATTCTGGTAGAAGATATGACCAAAGGGATGGAGATAACGCTTGAGAGTAATTTCGATCTTCAAGGGAATAAAATCCCCAGCGAAATTGAAGTGGTGCTATACCGGATTGCCCAAGAAGGGCTGACGAATATTATCCGGCACGCCAAGGCTGGACGCATTAAATTTTTATTGAGTGCAGAAAATAAAGGCGTAAAGATGACCATGGAAGATGACGGGATTGGTTTTGATCCCGGAAAAATTTCGATCAGCAGCGGTCAGCGGCACCTTGGATTAATCAGCATGCGTGAACGAGCAGAAATCATTGGTGGAACATTGGATGTTTATACGGCTATTAGCAAGGGAACCACAGTAGAAGTTTTCATTCCAATCCTTCAATAATTAAAATTAACTGTGCATGACAAACAGCCTCGCCGGTAATTCAATTTACTGGCGAGGCTGTTTGTCGTTGTCAGGAAAACCCCTACATAATGGTTGATTTTTCCTGATACCGGATGATAAGCAGACTTGATATATTAATAAGCAAGAAGGCAAGTCAAAAAAACTCGTTATAGGCAACTGGAGGCAAAAGATGAACGATCAAAGCAAGACAAAACTTACGAGGCGCGATTTCCTGCGTGTATTAGGATTGGGGGCTGGCGCTGTGGTAGTCGGCGCAGCTGTCAAACCTGTCGCAGCCGCACCGGCTTTATCAGCAAACCCAAGTTACGAATACAGGCGCTTTGCTGACCCGGCTGGCCGGAGCCAACGCCCGTGGTGGGTGCGTACCGTCGATCAGCCGACCATGGAAATCGATTGGACCAAGATGAAGCGTTACAACGAAGGCTATAAAGCCGATCTGGGCACGGGTACCGTGCGTGGCAAGGGCTTCGAAGTCTACGTTGGCAAGGATAAGAACGCTGAGCTCGTTCAGAAAAGCGTCGATGTCTTAAAGGCTGGGATTGCGAATAAAACTCCTGGCTATACCTTGAAAGATCAGGCGCTGGTTTCTGGCAACAGCCCACGCGTTCCGATGAGTTTTCTGGGACCACAAAAGGCGAAGACCCCTGAGGATTTTGGTGCTCCCAAGTGGTCCGGCACACCAGAAGAAGCGTCGCGGATTTTACGCGCTGCTTTGCGTCATATGGGCGCCGCGACAGCGGGTTTTGTTGAGTTGGATGAGAATACCCGCAAACTGATCTATTCATTTGACCCGGATGGCAAGGAAATGGTCTTCACGGATGATGCCCTGCCTTCTGAAACTGAAACCCAACGTCTTATTCCGAATACTGCCAAGTATGCGATGGTGTTCACCATCCAGATGTCGGAAGAGACGATGCGCCGCTCGCCCACTCCTTTGGGCCAGCAAACCACCGGCCTGGCTTACAAACGCCATTCCGTGGTACAGGCATCCATGCAAGAATTCTTGCGCACGATGGGTTATATGGGCCTGGGTTGTTCCACAACCAACGCGCTGGGTATTGCGCCCGCTTTTGGTGTTCTGGCAGGCCTGGGTGAAATGTCGCGCCTGAACCGCATGATCACACCTGAATTCGGACCGATGGTGCGTTGTTTCTTCATTCTGACTGACCTGCCCGTAGCGACCGATAAACCGATTAATGCCGGCGTGATGGAATTCTGCAAACGCTGCAAGAAGTGCGCGGAAGCGTGTGCCACCGGTGCTTTGAGCTTTGATGATGACCCGACCTGGGAAATTCGTGGTCCGTGGAACAATCCTGGTCACAAGGCCTACTTCGAAGATTCCACCAAGTGCATGACCTACTGGAAGGAAGTTGGCACGAACTGCGGCATCTGCTTTTCGGTCTGCCCGTTCTCCAAGAAGGACAAGGCCTGGATCCACGACTGGGTTAAGGCGACAGCCTCAGTAGCCCCGGCGATGGATGGTTTCATGCGTAGTATGGATGACGCTTTTGGTTACGGCGCTCAGAAAGACTGCGAAGATTGGTGGATGCTTGATCTGCCCGAGTATGGTACCGACAGCAGTGGTATGTTATAAATCAAGGAGAGAACAATGAGTAAAAATTTTGTTATTGAAATCAAACAACGACCGTGGTATGAGTGGTTGGTGGGAGCATTTTTTCTTCTGACCGAAGTCTTTCTCATCCAAAATGCAGTTGCCAGCAGCGGCGAAAACGAACCGCGTGCAGCAATGCTGTTCTGGGTCAGCTTTTTTGTTCTGTTGATCGTTGGTGGCGTGATCTGGTTCATGCGCCGGTCCAAGTAGAAGTCGTCAAGCTGGTTTAAATTTTATCAAAAGGGGAGAGGGCAATACCTCTCCCCTTTTTCAATCGGCATTATCTGATCACATTATTATGACTTCTCAAAACGATTCAGAATCACCTATCCAACCGGTCCGAAAAAAGTCGTTGACTTTGCCGCGCCTGATATTAATTTTTTCCATGGCGCTGGCAGTCACGGCCTGGCTGGTTGGGTATTTTTCCGGTGGCAGCAGCGCGGTAGCATCTGTGCCGGACGTACTGGCGGGCGCTGTGCGGATTGAAACACGCGGCAGCCTGTTTATTGGATATGGGGCAGATGGCAGCATCGTCGGTTACGCTGCCAGTGGGAAAAGCCAGGGTTACGGCGGCCCGCTTGAAATGCTGGTGGGGCTGGATCCAAAAGGCGAAATCATCGGGGTCAAACTCATCTCCCAGCGGGAAACGCCGGGATTTTTCCGATTAATTCTGGCAAAGGATTTTTTCAAGCAATACTCCGGGAAAAACTTTCGTGATTCACTCCAGTTGAACCAGGATCTGGACGCGGTCAGCGGGGCAACCGTCAGTTCGGAGGGGATCGCTGCCTCGGCGCGGGATGCCATCCGTCTGATCGCCCAGCAGGGTTTGAATGTGCCTTTGCCGCCCGAAGCGCGTCCGATCCAGTTTGGCATCCCTGAAATCACCTTGCTTGGTTTATATGCAGCCGGATATTTTGGCCACAAATACAGCTCTGGTGTCTGGAAGCGGCGTGTTCGTTGGGGTACGCTGCTGACCGGCATGATCGTGCTGGGCTTTATTTATACGGCTCCGCTGACCATCGCACAAATCATCGTCCTGCTGAGCGGTTATTGGCCGGATTGGCATAATAATTTATACTGGTACCTGCTGATTGGTGGAATCATATTTGTGACCACAGTGGATGCCAAAAACCCATACTGCAGTTGGTTTTGTCCATTTGGCGCTTTCCAGGAATGCCTGGCGCAGATCACAAACGCAAAGCCCTATCGTTCGCGCCGCTGGGGTGGGATTTTTACCTGGCTGCAGCGCGGGCTGGCTTTTGCTGCGGTTCTGGTCGGGTTGGCGCTGCGCAGGCCTGGTGTGGCGGGTTATGAACCCTTCGCCACGCTGTTTGATTTTCGGGGCAACCTGATCGAGGTGGTTTTTCTGCTGGTGGTGATCGTGGCAAGCCTGATGATGTATCGACCATTTTGTAATTATTTATGCCCACTCGACCCGGTTTATGATTTTATCGCCGAGAGTCGCCGTTGGCTGCGGGAAGGTTGGCAGGCATGGAAAAAGCGAACTACGAAAAAATAAAAGATATTTTCCTGGCGACGTTCATGCTGGTGTGCGTGGGTTTGATCATCACACTGTGGGTGAATGCCTTCGCGGAAAAGGATTCTGAGATGCCTTATTTTTACCGGGGGGTGCCAACATTATCTGAACAATATTATGTGACACAGACGGCCATCGCGGAAGGTGCCCTACTGGGCACAGGAACGCCGACGGTTGAGCCAAAACGGCATCATGATGCAACCGCGACCTCGACCGTGATTCCTACCTCGACCGTGATTCCGACCGCGGCACCCGTTTTTACACGAACGACTGAAGTGGACAGTTGAGCATGAGACTGAGCCGCCGGGATTTCCTTAAAATTAGCGCATTGACAGGCGCCGTCGTTGGTTTGAGCGCGACTGCTGCCCAGAAGCTGCTTAAGCTGGGCTATTTGAACAAAGTCCGCGTTTCCCAGATGCTGATGGGGACAATCGTTAATTTTGAAGTGATGGCTGAAAGTCAGGAACAGGCGCAGGCTGCGATTGAAGCGAGCGTAGCCGGGATGCGGCGCCTGATCAGCGCATTCGACCATCGCCTTGAAAACGGAGCGCTGGGGCAGTTGAATGCCACCGGGATTACACAGAACCCGCCGCGCGAACTGGTGGCCATGCTGCGGCAGGCGCTGCACTTTGGAACGCTGTCCAACGGCGCGTTTGATGTGACGATCAAGCCGATGCTGGATGCCCTGCGTGAAAAGCGCGCAGAAGCACCGATCAGGACGCTGGTTGATTATCGACTGTTGAAGGTCACTGATGATGAAATCTCCCTGGCACGACCAGGGATGGCCGTGACCGCGGATGGCATCGCCAAGGGGTGGGTGGTGGATGGCGGGGTGGCAATTCTGCGCCAACTTGGCTTTGAGCAGGTGTTGGTGGAAGCTGGCGGTGATATGATGGCGAAGAGCGCGCAGGATGGAAAGGTGTGGAAAATTGGGATTGCCCATCCACGCAATCCAAGCGAGTTTGCGGCCATTATTGCCATACAAAATCAGGCCGTGGCGACCTCCGGCGATTATATGAATTATTTCAGCGCAGATCATTCCGCATACCACATCATTGACCCTCGCACCGGTCATTCTCCGGTGGAACTGGCGAGCGCCACGGTGATTGCGCCGAGCGTGGCGGAAGCGGACGTACTGAGCACAACCATGATGGTGTTGGGCGCCCAAGAAGGTCTGGCGCTGATCGAAACGCTGCCTGAAACGGCCGCATTGTTGATTTCCAAAGATTTGCAGATATATCGGTCCAGTAAATTTCCTGCAGGATAAAAAAACGAGGTGATCCATGTCCATTCTTCCAGTACCATCCGTTGAACATAATGAAAGTTACGAGCAGATCAGAAAGTCCATCGCTGTCGCCCAGGAAAATGGCGACAGCAAAGCAGTCGTGTCCCTGTATAAGAAATTGGGGCAAGCTTACATGGATGCTGGGGATGCTCCGCAAGCGCTGACTGAGTTTAATGAAGCGATTAAGCTTGTTTTTAATGGGGATGAGAAAGAAGCCTTTGCTCAACTCCTTGGATTGCGAGGCCTGGCGCTTAAATCGATCGGCAATTATTCGTTAGCGTTGCAGGCATTTCGCAAATCGCATGTGCTGGCGCTCGAGATAAAGCACCCGGCGCTGGCGTGTGACTCGCTGATCCATGCCGCGACATTGCATTCTGAGATGGGAAAAGTTGACGAGGCTGTCGAAACATTGACCGATGCTTTGAAGGTTGCTGCAGAGAATAAGGACAAGGTTCGCAAGATGCGGGTGTACGGCCTGTTGGGAGATATTTTTTTCAGGCAGCCGGATTCGCAAAAAGCCACAGAAAATTATATGCTGGCGTGTGATGTTGCGCAGGATTTGATGAATCGGGCGGCGGAGTGCTCATTTATCACCAAGCTGGGCAATGTCCTGCTGATGGAAGGCAAATTGGAAGCCGCCAACGATAAATATGAGCGCGCGCTCAAGCTGGCCTCCGCACTGGGCGACCGTAATGCGGAAATCAATATCCTTGGCGGTTTGTTTCGCTCGAATGCGCTGTCTGGCGATGTGAAACTGGCGCAGGTGTACGGTGAGCAAACCATCCAACTGGCGGGAGAGATAGAGCATGTGGAGGCCGAGCTGGCCAATATCCATGCACTGGCTACCTTTCTGATCGAACAAAGACAATTTGAACCAGCGTTGCTGCTGCTGGAACGTGGTTTGCAGGTTGTGCGGGAGCAGACTGACCTGGGCACGCAAATGGAATTGTTGGATCTGCAAGGAAAGGTATTTTCTCTACAGGAAAAATATACTGAAGCACTGGAAAGCTGGAATATGGCATTGACCTTGGCCAGCAACCTGCAGGACGAAGAGTTGATGGCCAGGCTTTTTGGAAGGATGGCTGCGATCTTTGCTGAAACTGGTGATTTCGAAAAATCGGTGGAGTGCGCCGAAAAAGCGTTGGAACTGGCGCTATTGAATGAAGACAGCAAGCTGGCGGCTGAACAACAAATCCTGCTGGCTTTTAATTTCAGGGACAGTGGCCAAAAAGAAAAGGCCATTCAATCCTGCCTGGCAGCGAATAATGATTATCAGAGTATCAGTGACCAGGAAATGGTTGCACAGGCGAAAATTCTGCTGGCTGAGTTGGAAACCTATTAAAATTTGGGTCGACTCCCTCCGTTTTCTCCTTCGGAGGTTGGGCTAAAAGTAGATGGATGATGTTTTCATCCATCTACTTCATTATTTAAACCCTGCTTGGAAAATCCTTGAAATCTGCCGATTAGCCTCTGCGATAATAAAGAATAACCGCTCGCGTCCAGGGTCATGCACTGATCAACCCAGGGTATCTGCAATGCGCTTTCTGATGGATTGATCCGGAATTTAAGAAATGTCTCAAAGGTCAAACCCAAAACTATAGCGTATCCGGTTCTGAAGGCGGCGTGGTCCGCGCCGGGATCAGTGAGAAAATCGAAACGGCCAAAACATCCCTCGACGCGGTGCGGTTCTACGTCCTGCAAATCCGCAGGAAACTGCACGATGTCCAGGCGGCAAGCGGCCAGGAAAAAGTCAAAAGCCTGAGCGGGAGCTCATACAACTGAATCAAAAAGCGGGATGCAGCTTTGCATCCCGCTTTTTATTTCCCCAGCCGCCACTCGAGCGCC
>CAILYI010000027.1 GCA_903838415.1 uncultured Anaerolineae bacterium
AAAAAGCCAACCGCGCCGCTGAGTTGGTGCTTGCCAACAAAGAACTTGTCTTTCAAAACGAAAAAAAAGCCAACCGCGCCGCTGAGTTGGTGCTTGCCAATAAAGAACTTGCCTTTCAAAACGAAGAAAAAGGGAAGCGCGCCGCTGAGTTGGTCATTGCCAACGAAGAACTTGCCTTTCAAAACGAAAAAAAAGCCAACCGCGCCGCTGAGTTGGTGCTTGCCAACAAAGAACTTGTCTTTCAAAACGAAGAAAAAGCCAATCGCGCTGCCGAATTAATCGTTGTAAAAAAGCTTGCCTTGCACAGCGAAGAGAAAGCGAAGCAGGCCGAAGCGCTCAACATAGCGAATGGCTACCTCGAAAACCTGATCAACTACGCCAATGCGCCCATCATCGTTTGGGATACGCAATTCCATATCACACGCTTTAATCACGCCTTTGAATCTCTGACCGGGCACAGTGAAGCGCAGTTACTCGGGCAGACGCTCGAGATTCTATTCCCACCCGCTCTGGCCGAAAATTCAATGGCGCAGATTCGCAAGACTCTGAGCGGCGAGCGCTGGGAATCGGTCGAGATCGCAATTCTGCATTGTGACGCTTCAATTCGCACGGTACTGTGGAATTCTGCAACGGTGTTCGGCTCGGACGGGCGCACGGCAATTGCCACGATCGCGCAAGGTCAGGATATCACTGAACGCAAGCGCACCGAACATGAGCTGTTAAAAACGAACATCGTTCTCCAAAATACAGTACACAAATTAACCACCCACCAAATTGCGCTGAAGATGCAGAATGAAGAACTGCACTTGTCGCAAGAGCAGGTGGAATCGACACGGACGCGTTACTTCGATTTGTACGATCTGGCGCCGGTGGGTTATTGCACCGTCAGTGAAAAAGGGCTGATTCTGGAAGCCAACCTGACCGCCGCCAGCCTGCTGGGTGTACCCAAGACGGCCATCATCAAAAGGCCATTCAGCCTGTTCATCGTCAAGGAGCACCAAAACAGCTACTACATGAAACGCAAGTCGCTCATTGAAGCGGAGAACCAACAGTCCTTCGACTTGAAGATGCGGAAAAATGATGGAACGTCTTTCTGGGCGCGCCTGGAAACCTCCGCTGCGTTGGATACCAATGGCGCGCCCATGTTCAAGGTGGTAATCAGCGACATCACCGAACAAAAACGGGCAGAAACTCAGGTCAAGGAGCGATTAAAAGAACTGTCCTGCCTGAACGATGTCAGCCGCCTCGCTTTCGATCCTAAGCTGACAGAAGCAGAACTTTGCCAGCAGGTGGCTGAGCGCCTGATCGGAGCGCTGGGCTTTCCCGAGATAGCCGCTACAATGGTTGAGTTGGAGGGTCGATGCTACCAGACTGCAAAATACTCAAACGCATACCCCACCAAGTTGACCGCCCCCATTCTGTTCCATGCCCAAAAATGCGGACAGATAGCGGTTTGTTACTTTGAAAATAAGCCCTTCATACTACCCGAGGAGCAAGACCTGCTGGATAACATCGCTAATGTATTGGGCTTGTGGCACGAAAGAATAATTTCAGATCGGGATGTACGAAAGCTTTCACAGGCTGTCGAGCAAAGCCCGGCTTCGATCATGATTTCCGACCCCAATGGAACGATTGAATACGCCAATCCTTACTTCTGCGCGTTGACCGGGTACACCCTCGACGAAATCGTCGGGGAAAACGCGCGCATCCTGCAGACCGGCTATACCAGCAAATTAGAATACCAACAACTCTGGGAAACCCTTTTATCGGGCAAGACCTGGGTGGGTAAATTCCTTAATCGCAAGAAAGATGGCGTTATTTATTGGGAAAAAGCTTCCATTGCGCCCATGTTCGATGAAGCCGGGAAGATCGCCCATTTTCTGGCGGTGAAAGAAGATATCACCGCGCAAAAAATCTTGGAAACGGATCTCCGCCAGAGCGAATCGCATAATCGGGCTTTACTGAGTGCCATTCCAGATATGATATTTCGGATTCGGCGCGAGGGTATCATCCTGGATTACAAGGCTACTTTGAGCGGACCGCTGTTCGCTCCCCAGTCTCAACTTGTTGGAAAATCGATTTTCGAGTTTTTGGATGAGACCGTCGCAGATAAAGTAAGAAACTACATTCAATATACTTTGCAAAGCAAGCAAGTGCAGACCATGGAAATTGACTTCAAGCTGAGAGATACCATTCACGTCCTGGAAGTGCGCTTCAAAGATCTCGGGGAGCATGAAGTCGTTGCAATTGTTCGCGACATCAGCGAGCAAAGCCGCCTGGAGCAAATGAAATCGGACTTTATCAACCGGGCCAGCCATGAATTGCGAACACCCATCACCACCATGCTGCTGATGGCCAATCTGCTTGAAGATTCCATCGGCAAGGATGTTATCGAATACTGGGATATTTTGAAAAGCGAGTTGAGCCGGGAGCGCCTGCTGGTAGAACATCTGCTGCGCGCGGGCCGCCTGGAAAACGATCAGGAGCTATT
>CAILYI010000028.1 GCA_903838415.1 uncultured Anaerolineae bacterium
CTATTAAATATCACATGAAGCAAATTCTTGATCGCTTGCAGCTGAATAATCGCTCTGAAGTAATAGAATACATGAAAGCACGCGCGAAAGAAAGAGTAGAAGCGTAGTAACTTATTCGCTGAACAAAGAGCCCGCTTCTTAAGAAGCGGGCTCTTTGTGATTATCGATGCTGTAGTGTCTGGCTTGTTAATCACAGATTGCTGTTATCGGGTATGCCATATTTTTCGACAACATGTTGGTAAACCCGGTTATCTCCGGTAGAAATATTGATTATTTGGAAGCCTTCGTTGAACACAAATGGGTCAGTCGAATCGGGAACACTCCATCTGCAGCGGGCAGCAAAAACAATAAAAGATCGGTCAGAAACATCACTTGTCAAGTCCAGCCGCAGATTAAAATCTTTGTCGACGGTCAGTCGTTTATTGCTATCCAGCTTAAAGCCTCTCGAGCTGATATCTGAGAGATACCCAACAAGTTCCTGCGTGCCATTGTCGATGACCCGCATATAATACCCAAACTTCCGTCGTTTGATGGCTCTACGTTCATCCAACATGGCTTGTCCTTTCGTTCAACATCATTATAGGATAAGTTCTGTCAAGATTCAATCACCACTTTCGATAATGTAAGTTATTGCTATTCCGCTTTTAAAATATGCGTCAAAATTGTGGCGCCGCTGCCGCCGATATTTTGCGCCATGCCGATGCGCGCTCCATCCACTTGCGTTTGGCCGCATTCGCCGCGTAATTGCTGGATCACTTCAACGATCTGGTACATGCCGGTTGCGCCGACGGGATGGCCGCGGGCTTTCAGTCCGCCGCGGGTGCAGATCGGAATTCGTCCACCCGCCACCTGAATCTCGTTATCGAGACCAAGCCTTGGGCCCTGGCCTCGTTCCGCAAAACCGCAGGCCTCCAGCGAAAGTGCTGACATGATCGAAAATGCGTCATGCAATTCAAACAAATCGATGTCATCCCGGCTCACCCCGGCCATTTCAAAGGCTTGTTTCGAAGAGAGATATGCCGCTGAAAGGAACAAAGGATCCTTCCGGCTGTGCACCGCGATCGTATCAGTTGCTGAAGCCGATCCAGCGACGACAATCCGCGGTCTTCCGGGCAGGGATGAAACCTTATTGGCCGGGACAATGATGACAGCCGCCGCACCATCCCCAATCGGCGAAGCATCCAAAAGATTGATGGGGGTAGCCACCATGGCCGATTTTTCAAATTTTTCCACGCTGATTTTGTCGTGCAGGCGCGCGAAGGGATTGTGCATGGCGTTGGCGTGGGCGTTGATCGAAAATGGCGCAAAATCGGCGTGCTGCCAGCCGTATTCGTACATATACCGGCGCATGATCAGCGCGTTCAGGCTGACGAAAGAAATGCCTTGCTCGGCTTCATAATCGGCGTCGGCGGCGGTTGCCAGGGCGGCGGTGACGTCATGCCCGGCTTTGTCGGTCATCTTCTCCACGCCCACAACCAGCGCTGATTCCATCTCGCCAGAAGCGACGGCCATCACCCCGGCGCGGAAGGCCGCTCCACCGGAGCCGCAGGCTGCTTCAATTTTGACCGCTTCCGCCCGCCACATGCCCACCCAATCGGCGATGAAGGTGGCCAGTTGGTTTTGTCCGCCAATCAGCGGTGAAAGCATGTTGCCCACAAAAAGCCCGTCGGGATGTTCCACGCCGGAATCTTGCATGGCCAAAAAGGCGGCTTCGCCCGCAATCTCGCGCAGGGATTTGTCCCAATGTTCGTCAATGACGGTTTGTCCGATACCCAAAACAGCGACTGGTCGCATAGAATTCTCCACAAAAAAGTTGTATGATGATTTTACCGGATAGCGCTATCAAGTGCTATCGATTTCTTTCACGTTTCCAGGGTTTCATCCTATACTATTGTAGCTGATTGATGAATTCTTTCTGTAAGAATTACATAATGGAGGTGGATGTATGCGTAATCGTTTCTGGTTATTGCTCGGCTTGTTGATGGTGGGGCTGTCGCTAAGCTGCAATTTTGTGACTCAGGCGCTGTCAACGCCGCCCGCGCCGATGGAAGAGACTGTTCCCACCCAGGAAATGCTCGCCACGCAGGAACTGCCAGTTGCCTCGAATTTGCCCGAGCTGGCCGGAGATTGGCAGATTAAATTGTCGCAATCTGGCGGACTGGCGGGCGTGCAGCGTTCGATTGAAATTTTTGGCAGTGGAGAAATGACGGTTGACGACGAAAACAGCAAAGCCCATATCGTGGACAAACTTGCCGCGGAGCAGCTTGCCAGCCTGGAAAAACTGGTGGCTTCATCGCAATATCAACCGGATTCCGGGTCAGCTGGTGGCTGCGCCGATTGTTTTGTGTATATGCTGGAAATTACCAGCGGCGGTGAAACGTTCCAGGCGCAGTTAGATGATGTCACCCTGGCGGATTCCGGGTTGAATCCGCTTGTGGATACTTTGGGCAGATTGATGAAAGCGGCGCTGGAGAAAAAATAGTCGCCAATCGTTTTTTGATTAAAGCATCAGGGGCGAGGATCTCCTCGCCCCTGGAATTTTAAGCCAGTTGTCCTTATCCAATCCCCATCATCTTGCTCACAATCGCCAGTAAAACGCCGCCAGCGATGACGCTGCCCAATTGTCCGGCAGTGTTCGAGCCCATGGCGTGCATCAGGATGAAGTTGTCACTATCTTCATCGAGCGCGGCCTTGGCTGAGAGACGCCCGGCCATCGGAAATGCGCTGATACCGCAGGCGCCAATCAGCGGATTGATCTTTCCGCCGCTTAAAAAGCTCATCAATTTACCGAACAACAACCCCGTAATGGTGTCGATCACAAAGGCGATCAGCCCGAGTGCCAGGATCATCAGCGTACGCCACTGGATGCCCGTCAGCGGGTCATACAGGAACCTGTCTGCCGTCATGGTAGCGCCAATCGCCAGACCGAGAAATAACGTCGCTATATTGATAATTTCATTCTGGGCGGCTTTGCTCAGACGTTCCACCACACCCGCTTCGCGCAGCAGATTGCCGAGCATCAGGGCGGCGATCAATGGAGCCGCCGCCGGGGCGATCAGGCTGACAGCGATGGTTACCACGATCGGGAAGGAAACAACCACTTTGGGCGATACCGGGCGCGGGGCGTATTCCATGCGGATGAGACGCTCTTTGCGCGTGGTCATTAATCGCATGATCGGCGGCTGGATGATCGGGACGAGGCTCATGTATGAATAGGCCGCCACCGCAATCGGGCCGAGCAATTCGGGCGCCAGCTTCGACGTGACGAAAATCGCCGTTGGGCCGTCAATTGCTCCGATTACGCCAATCGAGGCGGCTTCGTTGAGTTTGAAGCCGAGCAGAGTCGCCAGAATCAGCGCGCCGAAAATGCCAAACTGACCGGCTGCGCCGAGCAGCACCATTTTGGGCTGCGCCAGCAGCGGACGAAAGTCGATCATCGCGCCCACGCCGATAAAAATCAGCAACGGGAAAAGTTCGGTCTTGATCCCGGCGTCGTAAATCACTTTCAAGAAACTATCCGGGTTGTAAACCGACATGCCCAGGTTCGCCAGAATACAGCCAAATCCGATCGGCAGCAGCAGCACCGGCTCATATTCTTTGACAACCGCCAGGTAGATCAAAGTTGCGCCGATCGCCAGCATCACGGCGCTCGCCCAGGTAAAACTCAAGCCGCCGAACACGCTCAAGATGACTTCGCCAACGTTCATGCGCTGAACTCCACAAGCGCCTGCTTGTGCATTACCGTTTGCCCGGCGCTGACATGCACTGTCGCAATCTTGCCATCACGCACCGAGCGGATGCTGTTTTTCATTTTCATCGCTTCGATCACCAGGATGACCTGCCCGGCTTCCACGGCGTCGCCCGGTTTGACAAATACTTCCACGACTGTTCCGGGCAGCGGCGCGAGCATGACGTTGCCGGACAGGTTGACGCTGGTGGGAAGCGCCGCGGCGACGGGTTTGGACGCGTCCGTTTGGGCGACGGGCTCACTCACCCGGGCCGTTATCCCATTTTCGGGGCTGACTTCAAATTCCACGCCAGCCACCCGCGCTACGATTGGACGCTTGTTAATGTCGTCGATCTCAACTTCGAAGTTTTTCTCGCCAATTTTGACGTTGTATTTCATCATATTTCCTCTCAAACTGCCGATTAACGCCCACCTTTTTCGTACATCTGACGGGTGCGCATGCCCAATTGCCAGGCGCTCACCAACGCTGTCGGCGGCTCGGACAAAGGCCGGGCGGTGGACTGACTCTGTTCGCCCAGGGCCACCGCCACCGCGACGGCCGCAGCCTGGGCCAGGAGGTCGTCATCCATGGCGGGGGCCGTTGCCGGGGCGTCTGCTTCGTCCTGCTTAAACGGGAGCGCCGTCAGCGCCCACATCAGGCCCCATAACAGGACAATGGCCGCAAACGTCAATCCCATCCCGAGAAGTGTGATCCAGAGTGCATCTATCATGTTGCTGCTCCTTGCTCGCCTAAACCGGGATGTTCCCGTGTTTTCTGGGCGGCGCGGGCGCGTATTTATCGCGCAGGGCCGAAAGGGCGGCGATCACCTTGGCGCGGGTTTCGCGCGGCTCGATGATGTCATCGACATAACCGGTGCTGGCCGCCTGATAGGGATTGTTGAACTTCTCGCGGTAATCGGCTGCCAGCTGCTTGCGCTCCGCGGCGGGATCGGCTGCGCCTTCGATCTGTTTCTTGAATAGGATATTGACCGCGCCCTCTGCGCCCAATACCGCAATTTCGGCGCTCGGCCAGGCGTAAGTGACATCGGTGCCGAGATATTTGCTCGACATGACGACGTACGCGCCGCCGTAGGCCTTGCGGGTGATGACGCACACCTTCGGGACAGTGGCTTCGGAATAGGCATAGAGCAGTTTGGCGCCGTGCCGGATGATGCCGCCGTGTTCCTGGGCAATGCCAGGCAGGAAGCCGGGCGAATCGACAAAAGTGACCAGCGGAACGTTGAAGCAGTCGCACATGCGCACAAAACGGGTCATTTTGTCGCTGGCGTCGATGTCAATCACGCCCGCCATGACGGCCGGTTCCTGCGCCACGATGCCCACACTGTGCCCGCCAATCCGCGCCAAGCCCACGACGGCATTGCGCGCCCAGGCTGGTTGGATTTCTAGAAAGGTGTCCTTGTCCACCACGGCTTCGATCACCTGGTGCATGACATACGGCAGGCTCGGGTCAATCGGCACAATGCTGTTCAGATGCTCATCCATGCGTGCCGAGTCATCTCCGCTGAGATGAAAAGGCGGATTTTCGACATTGTTCGATGGCAGAAACGCCAGGAACTGCCGCACCAGGGCCAGCGCCTCGGCTTCATCCTTCGCCGCCAGGTGCGCTACACCGCTGACCGACATGTGGATGTCGCTGCCGCCCAACGATTCAGAGTCGATCACTTCGCCGGTAACGGCTTTAATCACTTCCGGGCCGGTCAGGAACATGAAGGACTGCTTTTCGATCATGATGATCAGGTCTTGCAGCGCCGGAGAATAGGCCGCGCCGCCAGCGCACGGGCCCATCATCACAGAAACCTGCGGGATCACGCCCGAATACTGCGCATTGCGCCGGAAAATTTCGGCATAGCCGCCCAGCGCCTTGACGCCTTCCTGAATGCGCGCTCCGCCAGAATCGAGCAGGCCAATGCAGGGCGCGCCATTGCGCAGCGCCAAATCCATCACGCGGCAAATCTTATGGCTCTGCATCTCGCTCAGCGTACCGCCATAAATGGTGAAATCCTGAGCGTACACGTAGACCGTGCGCCCGTCAATTTGTCCGTAACCGGTCACCACGCCATCCCCGAGATACTTCTCGGTGGCCATGCTCATATCGTCGATGTGCCCGGTGATAAATGGTTCAAGCTCATTGAAAGTGCCGCGATCCAGCAGCATCTCAATCCGTTCGCGGGCGGTTGCTTTGCCCTTGGCGTGTTGCTTTTGAATCCGGTCAGCGCCGCCGCCCTCGCGGGATTTGGCGCGCATGGCGCGCAATTCCAAAATTCTGGGATCTTCTTCAGACATGGGAGGTTCCTCTCTTTTATTGTGAAATTAGTCACAATGCTACTTCAGTATACGCCCGGCGCAGGCAATTTGCCAGTGATAGGCGTCATAGTGAATACCATGCTTTAAGTTACAGTTTAAGAAAAAGATTGGGATTTTTTCCGCCCAATCTTTTTCTGCATGAATGAGTCTATCTGTGCTCCAAAATTACCCCGGAATTTACTTTCCGCAGCCTGGATGACCGTTAAACAGACCGTTTCCTGCCCCGGGATTTATTTTCCGCAGCCCAGGTCTGATTGCACACCTGCCAGGGCCGATTCCTTTTCAGCGCTGGCGGGCGTCTGACGCTCAATCCGCTGCCAGAGCGCGCACAGCATCGGACGCATCACTTCCTTCGAAAAACGATAAGCATCTTTGGTCAACTTGCGGGCCTCCTGCCATTGACCGGTGTGAGCATACCCTTCGATATAGACGAAATTTTCCACCGGATCGTTGGGACGGTCGCCCAGCGCGGCGGCCTGCTTTTGCAAGTCTGCCACGGTTTGCCAGTCGCCGTTTTGACGGGCCAATTCAGCTTTGGCAAAGGTAAAACACCAGCCGTGCGCAATTTCCGGGTTGTAGAATTCCGGCAGTTTGACGGGATTCTCAGCCAGAATCATGGCCGGATTGCTCAGTACAGCCGCATCACGCAGCAGCGGCGGTAGCAGCTTGTTGAGCGGGTCAATCTCAGGGTCAAGCACGCGGAAACAGCCGGGCGGCTCAAAGTTGACCACGACCACCTGCGAAGTGTTTCCCGAAAATGTCGTCGCCAGGTAATTTTGCTCAAAGGCGAATCCGGGCTGCAGACCGGCGCCGAGCGCGCGGCCTTCCTGCGTGCGGACGGAGGCAAAATACAGGATGTGCTCCATCTTGCCGGGCGGGGAATAAATCCAGTTTAGCGGGCCGGAGAGTGAGTTGTCGCTGAAGAGTGTCACCGGCAAATCGTTGGAAAGGATGGTCGTGCCGGGTTCAAGCGCCGGGGCGCGCCACGACATCTGCCAGAAAAAGGCGCGCTGGGTTTCCCAGTCGTGACGGTACAGGCTGTTGGTCTGGAACTGCTTGCCGACTGAGAAACCAATCAGCAGGGCTAACAGCGTGACTTGAACTCTGGGATATTTATCCAAAAGTCCGAGCAGGGCGGCCACAATCAGGCTGGAGCCAAGCATAAAGGACATGCTGAAGCGATCCGCGGAGAAATGCAATTGGGGCATGGTCTTCGCGCCGACCAGCCAGAATGCGCCGCCGCCGAGAATCCAGGCCATCAGGCCAGTAAAAAGAAATAAGGTAAAAGGAAATTTGGGCGTCGCGCCGCGAGGATAAAAGTAAAGGCCGGTCAATAGAGTCGCGGCCAGGGCCAGGGCAAAGGCTCCGATAACGGTATACAGGCCAAGGGTGGCAATGTCCACCGGTTCAAAGGGGAAAAGCCAGGTGTGCGGCACCGTCTCCCAAAAAGCGGAAAACATATTCAGCAGCAGCTTCCAAATCCCCACAAAGAAGTTGGCTTTCAGGTCGGTGAGAGTCTGGTAGCTGTAACTGGCGTTCTGATTGGAGAAGAAAAAGGCGCGCCAGAAGGTGACGGCGATGAAGGTAAACAGGTAAGCCAGGTAAATCAGTATCGTGCGGCGGATTTTGGCTTTGATGGAGCCATCAAGGAGAGTCCAAAAGATGATGATACGGACAAACTCGAGGAAATAGAAGTATTCCATCGTCAACAGGTTGACGGCAGACAGGAGGAGGGCCGCAGCATGCAGCAGCCAGCTTTTCCGTTGGACGGCAAGCAAGCTAAGGTACAGGGAAAGCAAAAAGGCGCAGAAAATAATGTAAAAATGGGTGTACATCAGGGCCACGAAGTTTTGACCGAGGCCGGGGTAAACCAGGAACAGGGCGCTGGTCCACATGGCGGGGCGCGTATCTTTGGGCCAGAGCTGGCTGAAAAGCAGCCAGACGAGCACCGCCGTCAGCCAGCGCAGGATGACCATCAGCAGCTGCCAGATCCACGGGCGCGGACCAATCAGTGGCAGCAGCACCTGATAGAGCATGCCCCAGAACGGTCGGCTGGTGGAGAAGGTTTTGGTCAGGGCGGCGGGGCCAAGGCGGAAATAAATCCATGTCCACGGGGCTTCGTCCCAGTAGAAACCGCGCTGCCAGAAAAAGAGCGCATAAGTCAGCAGGGCCAGGATGAGCAGAAAGACCGGGACAGGGATTTTTCGGAGAAGTTTCATGGCTGGTTGAAGTTAGATTTTCGCCTGGCTCAGAGAAAATTCCATGCGATGACGATGATATTGGCCTTCGCGGAAGGTTTTGGCGATGGAAAACCCCAAACGGGTATAGAGAGCCAGGGCTGACGGGTTATCCGTCTCAACGCTGAGGACGACGGATTGATACCCGGCTGTGCGCGCGGCGGCCAGGAAAGCGGCCAACAGGCTTTTGCCGAGGCCCTGTCCCTGCGCGGAACCGGCCACGCCGATGTAGGTCAGTTCAAGCTGACCCGGTTGGAGAATGTTGACGTTAGACGCCGATAACACCGATTGCGCCAGCTGAAAGAGCACGCGGGGATGAGTCAGGGCCAGCCTCAGCATTTGAGCAGCAAACCAGGTCAACGGCTGGCGCAGTTTGGCATTCAACGCGGCGGGATCGGGTGACCCCAGCGCCAAGCCAAGCAGCTCGCCCGAGTCAGCCACCAGACACAATCCCACGACCGAGGCCTCCTTTTGCGCAATTTCATAATAACGCGCAACGACGGAGCTGCCCAAATCGGCCAAAAGGGTGGGCATCACGGCGCTGTGTAAAGCGGCGAGGTGCGCGAGTGCGGCGGCGTCAAGCTCCTGGAGGGGGATGATCTCAAAATTCATCGTTTTTGGGACGCGCTACGCCAATCCGCGGATTAAGAATGGGCCGAGGCGGCGGACGAGAAACGCGGGCAAGCGCTTCCAGGTGGCGATGGCGAAGGCAAATTTGGGATTTTTCTGGTTGAGGCTGGGCAATTCCGCGCCAGGTTTGAGCGCATACCAGTAGGCCAGCATTTCTTTGCGCGGACGCCACTTCATTTTGAAAGTCTCGTTGCCGGAACCGAGCAGGCTGCGGCCTATGTCAAAAACTTGGTAGCCTTTCTGGCAATAACGCTCGATGACTTTCCAGTACAGGAATTCTCCGGCATAGTCGGAGCGGAAGTTTCTCAGGATGTTGGCGTGCAAATTGGTGGCGACTTTTCCGTGGAAGATGAATACTCCGGCGCCAGCCAGTTTTCCATCCGGGGTGTACAGGACGGCGAATTCGAGCGTATCGCCCAGGAATTCAGCCATCGTCCGCAGGTAGGCTTTGGCGTGATAAGGCGAACCCAGTTCGTGCATGGACTGTGACAAGGCTTCGTAGGCGTCATCCAGCAGGTCGAGGTGACCAAATTTGACGATGAAGCCTTTCTTGAGCGATTTTCGGATGTGATTGCGATGATCCGAGCTGAAAGTGGGCAGCAAGGCTTCGGGGTCGGGATTCAAGTCGAGGCGGTAGGTGGCGTAGACGGGGTGTTGAATCCAGCCGGGGGGCGGGCTGTCGTCGCCCGCGTCGAAACGCAGGTTGATGTATTCCACGCCGAGTTCGGCGGCGAGCAGGCGGGCTTCAGTCATGAGAAAGTCGCGCGCTTCGGGGGAGGCAAAGGCAAAGCCGCCATAGGAACCGAAGGGTGATGTTGTCAGATAGTTGCCAAAGATGGGATGCTTGACATGCGTCAGGGCGAGCAGGCCGGTGACGTCACTTTCGATTTCCGTCTCAAAGCGGTAGACGCGGTATTTGTAGATGTGTCTGACGACGTTTAACCAGGCATCCAGCGCGGTGAAGGTGGCGGGTTGGGTGAGTGCTTCGGGCCAGTTGGCGGGTTCGTCAGAGGCGAGGCGGCGCAGGCGCATTTCAGTCATGGAGTACCTCGTCCAGGTAGGTGGCCAGCGGTGAAACGGGGAAATGTTTGAGCAGCGTGGTCAGGAAGTGGGATTTGTTCAGGGTAAAGGGAAAAAGCAGCGGGTGCGAAGCGATGTCGCGCCCCATACGGCGCAGGAAAGCTTCGGGGCGCACCAGTTCGTACGGGTGCAGGAAAATGACGGGGCTGAGTCCGGCGCGTAATTCCCGTTCCAGGATTTTTAATATGATGTTGGGCATTAATCCGATCATGAAGCTGGAGCCGTAGGGGATTTCTCCGCCTGCGAGCAGCCCAAGGGTGAATTTGCGCGGGGCGCGGATGTTTTTGGAGCGCCCAAAGAGCGGCAGGGTGCTGACGGGCAGTTCCCGCAGGCCGTTTTTTTGCAGCAGCGTCCCGGCCGGGGCGTAGATGGATGAGCTGTATGTGAAGCCGTGGCGCGCCAGCATGGCATAGGCGCTTTCGTCGATGCCGACCATGGGGGCGCGGTAGCCGCGCACGTTGTATTGCTTGCGCCAGGGCGCCGAAGCGTCCAGGTCGCGTTCGAGTTCGGCCGGATCGACCAGTGAGCGGTGGATGTGGCAGTGAAAACCGAGTTCGTGCCCGGCGCTGGATATTTTCTGTGGGATTTCGGGGTACCATGCGGCGATTTCGCCCACCAGGTAGAAGCTGGCTCTGGCATCGCCGAGCATTTCAAGGATGGGATCGAGCGCGCGCAGCGTGAAGCCAGCGTCCAACTCGCGGCGCTGTTCGAGGCCAGGGATGGCGTCGTAGCGGCGGGTCAGGGCAAACCAGGGTTCGTAGTCGATGGTGAGGAGAATGCGGGGGGAGATAGGCATAAGCCCATGAATTATAGTCGGTTAAAGGGGCCGGTGCAGGTTTTTTTGTGGGGATGGATGTTTTTCAACAGTTGGGAATCGTTTTGCAACAGCTGGGAATCGTTTTACAGTAGCCGGGAATCATTTTACAGCAGTCGGAAAGCATTTTGTAACAGCTGGGAATCGTTTAACAGCAGTCGGAAAAGCATTTTGTAACAGCTGGGAATCTGTTTTACAGCAGCCGGAAAGCAGTTTACAGCAGTTGTTTTGCTTTCGAATTGGCATAACAAGCGGGCTGTCTGAAAAACAGACAGCCCGCTTGTTGTTCCACTCTGGTTGCGATCAGTCCTGCACGACCCAGGTGCCGGTTTCGCCTTTGATGGCGCGCCCGAGGTTTTCAGGGTTGGTGATGAGCGCCTGGGATTGGGGATTGGACTCGAGGAACCAGATGACCGCCTGGATTTTGGGGGCCATCGAGCCTTTGGCGAAGTGCGTACCTTCAGACAGGTAGGCTTTTGCTTCAGAGAGTGTGATTCGATCCAACCATTTTTGCTCGGGTTTGCCGAAATTGATGGCAACTTTTTCCACGGCGGTGGAAATGACGAACAGATCGGCCTTGATTTGGCGCGCCAGCAGGGACGAGGCAAAGTCTTTGTCGATGACTGCCGCCACGCCTTCGTAGTTGCCGTCCCCCGGGTCTACAACCGGGATACCGCCGCCGCCGACCGTGATTGTGATGATGCCTTTATCCAGCAGGGTTTGGACGGTTTCCAGTTCAACGATTTCCTTCGGCAGTGGGGAAGCGACCACGCGCCGCCAACCACGTCCGGCATCTTCCACCACGCTCCAGCCTTGTTCGACTTCACGGCGTTTGGCTTCGGCTTCATCCATGAAGCTGCCAATCGGTTTGGATGGCTTGGCAAAAGCCGGGTCGGCCTTGTCCACCAGCGTTTGGGTGATGACGGTGACGACTTTCTTCTTGATGCCGCGTTGATATAGGATATTTTGCAGGTTTTGCTGAAGGGCATAGCCAATCGCGCCCTGGCTGTCGGCGCCGCACACATCCAGCGGAACTTCGTGCATTCCGGCGGTTTTGGCGGCGATTTCAGAACGGCGCAAAATGTAGCCGACCTGCGGGCCATTGCCGTGACCGATGGCCACGTCCCAGCCCTGCTCTATCATGTCCGCGATGTGCATGCAGGTTTCTTTGGCGGCCAGATATTGGCTGTCGACGCTGACGTGTTTGTCGTCCTTGATGAGCGAGTTGCCGCCGATGGCGATGACTGCGAGTTTGTTTTTGGTCATGGGGATTCCTTTTCTGGTTTACTTGCGGGCCTGCTGGGTGTAGAGATAGACACGTAGACAGGTAAATACGTAGACAGGTAGATATGTAGACAGGTAGATATGTAGACAGGCGGGCTATTCTTCGTCTTCGGAAATTTCGTATTCAGGGGAATTTTCCCCGGCTTTTTTATCGCCAAATTCCTGTGCGCCCGCTTTTTGTCGATGGACGTAAGCCATATAGCCGTTTAGGACTTGCTCTGTTTCGCGGATAAGCACGTAAAGCGACTCAAATGTAGTTTGGTCAATATATTCCAATACCCTGGCGTTGATCAGGTGAGACAACGTTTCATTCAACTCACCGCGCGCAATGGAATACTTATGCAGGCTATCAAGATAGTGATAACGCCCGTATCCTTTAGCGATATTGGCTGTCACACTTTTTGATGAACGGCGAACCTGCGCAACAAGATCAAATTTTTCATCAGGAGGGAGAACCTTGACCGCTTTATGTACACCAACCATAACATGCAAAGCGAGTTTGTAACATTCCAAATCTTCAAACCCGCGTTTGCCTGCGATACCAGGTGACTGGTAAAGAGATTTTCGTTCGGTCACAAGTTCATCCTTGGGTAAGCAAGTAGACAAATTCCTGTTTCCTTGTCTACTTGCTTACGTGTTTACCTGCCCTACGCTCTACGCCATCGTCAGCGCCATGACGGCTTTCTGCGCGTGCAGGCGGTTTTCGGCTTCGTCAAAGACCACGGATTGCGGGCCATCGAGTACGCTGGATGTGACTTCGACATCGCGGTCGGCGGGCAGCGGGTGCATGTAAATCGCGCCGGGCTTGGCTACTTTCAACTTGTCGTCGTCCATCAGCCAGTTTTTGTACATATCCTGGAGTTTCTTGCCTTCAACCTTATCGGTGGTGGTCAGCAGCGGGCCCCAGGACTTGGCGTAAATCACATCTGCATCCTCGCAGGCTTCCTTCATGCCGTCCTTGGTGTCGATGATTTCGAAGTTGGTGCCAGCCAGGCGGGCTTGTTCCCTGGCCTGTTCAACGATTTCGGGCATGAGTGGGAATTCCGGCGGGTAGGCCAGGGTGACATCCATGCCGAAGCGCGGCATCTGCAGAATCAGCGATTGCGGCACAGAAATCGGCTTGAGGTACGAGGCGGCATAGGCCCACGAAACGACGATTTTCTTCTTGCGCAGGTCTTTGCCCTTCTTTTCCATGATGGTCATCAGGTCGGCCAAGCATTGGAAGGGGTGGTAGACATCGCACTGCATGTTCAGCACCGGGGTGCGGCTGGATTTGGCCACCGCATTCAGGTATCTGTTGCCATCGCCATAATCACAGTGGCGGATGGCGATGCCGTCGAAGTAGCGGCCAAAGATTTCGCCGATTTCTACCGGGGTGTCGCCATGTGAAATCTGGGTGGTGTTGCTGTCGATGAAAGCGCCGTGACCGCCGAGCTGAGCCATGCCAGCTTCGAAGGAACCGCGCGTGCGGGTCGATGAGAAGAAGAACAGCATCGCCAGCACCTTGTCGCGCAGGTAGGGGTGAGGTTCGCCGAGGGCGCGTTTGCGCTTCAGATCCCAGGCTACTTCGAGAACGGTTTCAACTTCTTCCTTGGTAAAGTCAAGATCGCTGATAAAGTCACGACCGCGGAAATTGGTTTGCATGGTAGTTGCTCCTTTTGTTTGTGGGTAGGTAGTAGACAGGTAGACAAGTACACAAGTACCTGTTTCCCTGTCTACTTATTTACGTTTTTACGCTTCAATCAACGACGCTAGCACCGCATAAAATTCCGTCGACTTGACCATATCGGCCAGGTTGACGCTGTCGCGGACGGTGTGGGCGGTTTCTTCGTCGCCGGGGCCAAATCCGATCGAGGGGATGCCAGCCTTCCCGGCCCAGTAGATGCCGTTGGTGGAGAAATTCCATTTGCCGGAGGGGCCGTCGGGTAGACCGATGGCAACGCGCGACTTTTGACCGGCTTCGACAAGTGGGTGGGATTCTTCCAAAGCCCAGGCGGGGAAATACTTGTCAACCGGGAAAACGAATCCGGTGTAGGATGGGTCGTCGTAGAAAAGTTCCTCGACTTTGACCGAATCCTTAAATTCCGCGGGGATCAAATCTTCAACCTGTTTCTTGACAGTTTCCTTGGTTTCGCCAAAGGTCATGCGGCGGTCGATGAAAATGACGGCTTCATCAGGGACGGCGTTGATGCTGGGGGTCTGGACGTGCATGTCGCTGACGGTGATTTTGCCGTGGCCGAGGAAAGCATGGTCGCCCAGTTTCGGCTCCAGGTCGCGGATACCGGCGATGATCGGCAGCAGTTTGTAGATGGCGTTTTCGCCGAGGTGGTTCGAGGCGGCATGCGCCGATTTACCCTTGGCGGTGACTTTCATCTCCAGGCGGCCTTTGTGACCGCGATAGACGTTCATCTTGGTCGGTTCGCCGATGCAGACGAAATCGGGCTTGACTTTCGGATCAACTTCGACGAAGGTGTTAGGGGCGATGCCGTCACACCATTCTTCCATGTTGCCGAAGTAATAGGCCGTCCAGCCTTCGAGCAGGCCCAGGTCGCGGGCGATCGCCAGGCCGTAGATCATGCCGGGGGTGGAGTTTTTCTCATCGCAGGCGCCGCGAGCATACAGGACGCCGTTTTCGACTTTGCCGATGAAGGGGTCCCACTCCCACTCAGCGCGGTCGCCAACGCCGACGGTGTCGATGTGCGAATCGAACACGATGGTGCGCGGGCCGTTGCCGATGCGTCCAACGGTGTTGCCCATCTTGTCAAAGCGGACTTCATCATAGCCAAGTTTGCGCATTTCAGCCTGGATGCGTTCACCGACCGGGCCGATCTTTGAATCCATTGACGGGATGGCGCAGATTTCGCGCATGAACTTGATAATATCGTCTTTGGATGCTGCTACACGAGCTTGTACTTCTGCAACTTTATTGGTCATTTCTCACTCCTGGTGAATAAAAGGTTGAAGTTGAAGGAGAAAGGGATCTGCTCAAGAGCTTTGTCGCTTTCTGCTTCCCATTTGACAAATGCAACTATGCTTTTCCTACTCTGCGCACGATATGGAAATTGAAGTAACCGGGCAGAAAGTAGCTGTATGAATAATCCACCACCTGGCTGGAGGCGGTAATTAACTTGGCCGAAATCTGGAGCAAAACGTCGCCGCGTTGGATTTCGAGCATTTTGGCCACCTCGGCGGTGGCATTGGTGGCGGTGATATCGGCGCGGGAAATCGTCAGCGGGTCGCCGCGCTGGAGCAGGTAATCGAGCACAGAGCCGTCAAATTTATTGGTCAATTCTCCAGCATGTAAAATGTTTTCGGGCAGGGTATCCACCAGGTAAGCGACGGGACGTGAATCAGCGCACATGGTGCGCGAAACGCGCAATAGACGGCTGCCTTCTGCCACTCCCAGCGCGCTGGCGGCATCGGCGTCTGCCAGGGTTTCGTCGATGACAACTTGCCCGGGGCCGACATCCAACCCGGTGCGCCGCGAAAGCGTCAGCATCGATTCGAGCACCTCGAGACCACCTTCCATCACGGGTGGACGGCCCACCACAAATGTCCCGGCTCCCTGTCGACGCCGAATCAGTCCCTGTGTTTCAAACATGCGCATGGCCTCCCGAAGCGTGGCGCGGCTGACACCCATCTGTTTGGCAAGGTCCGGTTCGGATGGCAAGCGTGAGTTGGGCGGCAATTGTTCAATCAGTGCAGCCAGGTCCGCTTGCAGGCGTTGGAAGGGAAAATGTGGCATGGAGACTCCGGTTTTCAGAGAGCGCGGTCGATGTTGGCGGAAAGTAGTGTTGTAGCGGGCTACTCTCCACTTTCCACAACGGGGATGAACGCAAATTTGGTCACATCCACCAGACCTTTGTCTGTGATGCGCAGTTCAGGGATGACGACCAGCGCCAGCAAAGCCAGCTGCATATTGGGACTGTTGAGCATGGATCCGCAGGCTTTGAAGCCATCCAGTACGCTGGCGGCCTGACGGGCGACCTTGTCCACCGGTTCGTTGGACATTAATCCGGCAATCGGCAGCTGCACTTCGCCGATAATTTCTCCATCTTTGACGACGACCTGTCCTCCGCCGGTTTCGGCCAACCGGTTGGCGGCCAGCGCCATGCAGGCCTCGTCGGTGCCGGTGATCAGCATGTGGTGGCAGTCGTGCGCCACGGTCGTGGCAACGGCGCACTTTTCGGTGAAACCAAACCCGGAGACCAGCGCAACCTGGATGCCGCCTGTGGCGCGGTGCCGTTCGACGAGGGCGATTTTTGCCACTCCGGGCGCGCCTGCCAGCGAGATTGCACCGTTTACCACCGGCAGATCAAATTTTAAATGATGGGTGGGTGCCTGATTTTCAATCACGCCGATGACGTTACAGGAAACACTCGCCGAGCCAGAATTCACCTTCAGCTTGAAATCGTCGCTGGTTATTGCTTGGCGCAGTTTGACGCTGTTCATCGCCCAGGCCGGATACGGGTAGGCTGAAACTTCCACCAGCAGGCGCTCATCGCGCGCAACCAGATTCCCTTTGGCGATCACGGTTTGGGCGCGGAAATCGTTCAAATTGTCCACAATCAGCACATCCGCCCAGCGACCGGGCGCCAGCATGCCCATTTCGCGGCTCAGGCCAAAGTGCTCGGCGGTGTTGATGCTGGCCATCTGGATGGCCGTCATAGGTGGCAGACCGGCGGCGATGGCGTGACGCAGCACGCGGTCCATGTGACCGTCAAAGGCCAGCGTGGCGGCGTGACTGTCATCGGTGCATAGGATGAAGCGGCGCGGATCGAGTCCGCGCTCGGTGATTGCGCCGACTTGCGAAACAACATCGTGCCAGGCTGAGCCGTAGCGCAGCATGGGTTTCATGCCCTGGCGGGCGCGGGCCACGGCGTCGTCGATGCGCGTGCCTTCGTGGTCATCTTCGGGGCCGCCCGCCGCGTAAGCGTGGAAGGCCAATCCAAGATCGGGCGTGGGGTAGTGCCCGCCGATGGTTTTGCCCGCGTGACGGGTGGTGTGCATTTCGGCGTGCATTTTTTCATCAGCCGCCACCACGCCGGGGAAATTCATCATTTCGCCCAGGCCAATGATGCCTGGCCAGGTCATGGCCTCGGCCACATCCGCCGGGCTGATGGCCGCGCCCGGTGTCTCCATGCCCGGCGCGGACGGCACACACGAAGGCATCTGCACCCAGACGTGAATCGGCTGGCTGGCGGCCTCATCGACCATCAGCTTGACGCCTTTCAGTCCGAACACATTCGCAATCTCATGTGGGTCGACGAAAATACCGGTGGTGCCGTGTGGCGCAACGGCGCGCACAAACTCAGTCACCGTCACCATGCCGCTTTCGACGTGCATGTGTCCATCCAACAAACCGGGTACCAGGAAGCGCCCGCCCGCGTCGATGACCTGTGTTTGCATGCCGATGGTGTGATCGGCGTTCGCGCCAACAAAAGCGATATGCCCCTGGACAATGGCGATATCCGTATTGGGGATGATTTCGCCGGTCTGCACGCAGACCCACTGTCCGTTTTTAATGACCAGGTCCGCCGGGCTGCGGCCCATGGTAACGTTGACAAGCGTTTGAGAGAGCATGGTTTCTCCAAAAAGTGAAAACAGGTACTGGTAAAAAAGAGATAGCTTGGATTCTGGCTGATGGTTGATTCCGCGCGGACTCGCATTACCCGGAGCCGGTCTACCGTTGCTGGGAAATTTGCTCCAAACCGGTAATTGCTGCCACGATTTTATCCGTTTAACAGGCGTTTTGCGGCCTTGTTATGACGCGCCGTTAATTCGGCTTCGTCCACAGTGATGAGGTGGCGTTCCTTCACGACGAACTTCCCACCGACCACCGTGTAATCGGCTTTGACCGATTGACAGAAAACGATCGCCGAAACCGGGTCGTGGACTGCGCCGCCAGCCAGATCGAGCTGGTTGAGATTCACAGCAAAGAAATCGGCGCACTTGCCAACTTCCAGGCTGCCGATGTCGCTGCGACCCAATACAGCGGCTCCGCCCAGCGTGCCAAGTTCCAGGGCTTCGCGGGCCGTCATCAATTTGCGATTGGGATCCTTGGAGAGCGAAAAGCCCGTGATTCCTTCGCGCAAACGCGATAACAACATGGCCTGACGTACTTCGGCCAGCAAGTGCGAGCCGTCATTCGAGGCTGAGCCATCCACGCCCAGGCCCACGTTGACACCGGCGGCGCGATATTCGCGCAGCGGGGCAATGCCCGAGGCCAGCCGCATGTTAGAGCTGGGACAGTGCGCTACGCCGCAGTGATGCTTGGCAAAGACGCCAATCTCCTCGGCATTGACGTAGACTGAATGCGCGAACCACACATCAGCGCCAACCCAATCGACCGATTGCATGTACCCGACCGGGCGATAGCCGAACTTGTCCAGGCAGAATTGTTCCTCGTCCTCGGTTTCGGCCAGGTGTGTGTGCAGGTGGACGCCGTAGCTGCGCGCTAGTTTGGCCGATTCACGCATCAGGTCGCCGGTCACGCTGAAGGGTGAGCAGGGCGCGAGTACGATCTGGGTCATCGCACCAGGATTTCGGTCATGATAACGTTCAATTAAGCGCTGGCTGTCAGCCAGGATTTTGTCTTCGCTGTCGGTGACCGAGTCCGGGGGCAATCCGCCCTGTGATTCGCCCAAAGACATTGAGCCTCTGGATGCCTGCAGCCGGACTCCCAGCGTGCGACCGGCCTCGATTTCATCATCCAATTTGGAGCCGTTCGGGAACAGATACAGGTGGTCGGAGGCGGTGGTGCAGCCCGAAAGCGCCAGTTCAGCCAGGGCGGTCTGCGTGGAGGTGAAGATGTCCGACGGAGTCAGGCGTGCCCAGATCGGGTAGAGCGTCTTGAGCCAGTTGAACAGGTTGGCGTTTTGCGCGGCGGGCACGGCGCGCGTCAGGGTCTGGTAGAAGTGATGGTGGGTGTTGACCAGCCCCGGCAGGACGATGTGGCCGTTCAAATCGAGGACTTCATCGGCGGCTTCAACCAGTTCAGTGACCGAAAGTTCGGACATTGGCGCGACTTGTTCGATGAAACCGTCGCGGATGAATAGACCGCCATCCGTGATTTCCCGCCGCTGGCCGTCCATGGTAACGATGAATGCATTCTTTATGAAGAGAGTTGTCATGTGCGCTTCTCGCTGAGTAGGTGATTGGTTGGAGTTAATTGTCTGACAACTTATAGTTTATCCCAAAGGAGTAGACAAGTCAATTGGATTTTATCGAATTTAATAAAATTCACGCCGCTGTGAAAAGGTCAAAACACTCAACCTTTTGGTGGATAGGCTCATGGCTCGACACGGCATAAAATGGACAGTTGAAAGGAGCATTTATGAAAAACGAAACCTGTCCGAATTGCGGTTCAACTGAAATCATCCCGGTTTTGCGGCTGGAGCACAACGGCATCCTTGAAAAAACCGAAGACAATCTCTATGTTGAGCTGGCTGAACCTGAACCCACTCCGCGCCCGCGTTTTTGGATTCAGAAAAACCAGAGAGCCGGTTTACGGCTATCCATGTGCGGCAACTGTGGTTACTGCGAGTTTTATTCGTTGGAATACAGCCTGATGTTGGAGGCCTATAAAAAAGGTTACCGTTCCAAGCGGCGGGCGACAAGAAAAGTCTGTTAAGATTTCATCACCCTTACAGGTAAAAATCCAACCATCACTGTTCACGGGACCCTATGATCATCAAACGACTATTCATGCTGTTGATTTCACTTGGATTTTTGCTTCAGGCCTGCGCGGCGGCGGAGACAGAACCCCAACCCACATCCACGCCGGTTAGCCGCGCGACGCAGATTCAGCCGACCCACGCCGCCACATCCGCACCCGTTTTGGCGGAGACTCGCACGCCCGCGCCGCCCACTGAGACCGCAACAGCTACCCTGGAACTCACCCCAAGCCCCATTCCCACCTACGCCATCCTACGCGGAGTGGTCATCCCCGATAAAGTCAGCTGTCGCTACGGCCCTGGTGCGATGTATCTGTATTTATACGGCATGGTCAAAGGTGCCACCCAGGATGTCATCGGTCGCACCGACACCGGCAGCTGGGTTTTGACGCGTTCGCGCGGCGATAATAAATCCTGCTGGGTCAAGACCGAATTCCTGAATCTCAACGGCGACGTAATGAGCGTCGAAATGGTTTACCCCAATCAATTCACCATCCCGCATACCAATCAGACCTACCGTGCGCCCTGGGATGTAGCTGCCATCCGCACAGATAACCAGGTGACGATCAGCTGGAAAAGCGAGCCCCTGCGCCCTGGCGATGAAGAAAGCGCTACCAGCGTCTTATACGTTGTCGAAACCTGGTTGTGCCAAAACGGAGAGCTGGTTTTCACGCCCCTCGGCGCGTATCAGGCCCAGGTGACGGTCACCGATGAAGCGGGTTGTGCGCAGCCCTCGCACGGACGAGTCTACTTTTCTGAGAAGCACGGCTACGCCGGGCCGAGCGAAATTCCCTGGCCGCCCGCGCCATAAATTCCAGTTTCATGTCTCTGTCATCCTGCAACGGTATACTTTCTGGCAAAGGAGAGAGACATGAAAAAACAACGTAAACCTGTCCGACCGTCTTTGGGGCGGCGCGGACGAATTGTTCTAGGCAGTATGGCCGCCCTGTTCGTGCTTGGCCTGGCGGCCATGTTCACTGGCACGCAGCTCGAAAACCATAATAGTTTTTGCGCTTCGTGCCATACGGAGGGTGAACAGACCTTTTACAACCAATCCCTGGCTTCTTCGGCGGTGGATTTGGCCAGTTTCCATGAGCTGAAGGGTGCTTCGCTATGCATCGACTGTCATACCGGTCCGGGGGTGTTTGGGCGCGTGGGCGGATTGATGGCTGGTGCTTCGGACACGGTCTCGTACATCAGCGGGCGTTATCCACAGCCCGCCGTTCAGGAGGAACCGATTGGAGATGGCAACTGCCTGAAGTGTCACGCTAGCATTGCCCAAAAGCAGGATATGAATAATCATTTCCACGCTTTATTGTCTCGCTGGCAACGACTCGATTCGAATGCCGCCACCTGTGTCAGCTGCCACAATGGTCACAACACCAAGGGCGATGTCAAAATTGGCTACCTGAACGAACAGGATACGGTGCTGGTCTGTCAGAAATGCCATGTTTCCGTTGGGGAAGGGTAAGTCCAGCCCGAAAGATTTTGGCAAAAAACTGATCTGCCAAACAACAAACAAAAAGACATCCCGTCCGGCAACCTCCGCAGACGGGATGTCTCATATTGACCTACGACCTTTGATCTATGACCTTCGATCTACAACCTATGACCACTTTTGAATTAACGCCGCCGTCAGCGCCGCCCGCTCGGGCAGGCTGCGTGTGAAGATGTACTCGCGTTCCGAGTGCAGGCCCTCGCCGTAAGTTCCCATCCCATCCAATAGTGGCACGCCCAGCGGAGCGACGAAATTCCCGTCAGAACCGCCGCCTGAGCCGCCAGCTTTGATTTCCAGACCAATTTCGGCTGCAATTTGCCTGGCTTTTTCGAAAGTGGTTTTCATCAGATCGTCATTCGGCATGGGTGGACGATTCAGCCCGCCGCTGACTTCCAGCGTGGTGCCCGGTGTGACTGGCGCGAGCGCCTGCATCGCCGCGGAAACGCGCCCCGCTTCCTCGGGCACCAGCACGCGGAAATCGACCACGGCTTCGGCAAAATCGGGCACTACGTTGGCGACCGTGCCACCGTGGATCACGCCCACGTTGAGCGTCGTCCCCTTGGCATAATCCGTCATTTTTTGGATTGCCAGCACCTGATGCGCCATTTCCTCGATGGCGTTGCGGCCTTCTTCGTGCGCCCCGCCTGCGTGAGCGGCGCGGCCCTTCACTTTGACGAAGAAATCACCCACACCCTTGCGCCAGGTCTTGAGTGAGCCATCCAGCAGCCCCGATTCCATTACCAGCACCAGCGCGGCCTCCTTCGCCAATTCCACAATCAGCTCATGCGAACTGTCACTGCCAATCTCCTCGTCAGAGGTGACCAGCAGCGTAACGGGACGCGTCAATTGCCCGGCTGCTTGCAGCGCGGCGAGCGCTGTCAGCGAGATGACGATGCCGCCTTTCATATCCAGCACGCCGGGGCCGAAGGTTTTTTCATCCTTCGAATAAAACGGCATGCTCGCCAGGGTGCCGAGCGGAAAAACCGTATCCATGTGGTGCATCAACAAAATCCCGTCGCGCTTTGTCCCGCGCGATGGATTTGTCTGCGGCCCAAAGCGTGCCACCACATGATCGCCAGTGACCAGGTTGGGCACCATTTCTACTGCGGCGCAGAGACGACGACATTCTTCCGCCACGAGTGCGCCCACCCGATCGACCGCCGCTTTGTCGCTCGACGGCGATTCAGTTTCCACCAATTTTTTCAGTAAATCCAGCATTTCAGGCGTGCGTGCATCAAAATCGAACATAGCTTGCTCCTCTTATTTTTTGCTTTTTACTTTCTTCCTGCCCGCCAGCATTCGTTTTTCGATCCAACCGGCAAACGGTTCCGGCGGCAGATAATCCACCAGCGGCCACTCCGCCAAACCGCGCGCGCGCAAAACCGCGTTGGCGGCTTTGATCCCGGTGCCGCAGGCCCGCTCCAAAAAAAACGACGGCAGCGGGTCGCGCACCCAATCCCCAGCGCAAAATAGGCCCGGCCAGCGTGTTTCGATGCCCAAATGTCGCTCCCTGGGGCCCAGGCTGGGCAGTGTATGCACCGTCGCGTTGCGCTGCAAATGCTGAAAAACCAGGTGCCCGCGCATTTCAGGGTAGCCGCGATAAAAATCGGTAATCACCTGGGTCAGCAGCAGCGCGTCCGGTTGGGCCAGCGTCTCATCTGGGCCGTAAATATGCACTTCCAGCGCGCTCCCACCGGTGGCCTTGTGCCATTTGCGGTAAGGCGCAGACAGGCGCTCCAGCCAGAAAAAATTGTGCATCACGAAATCACCGGTAAACATGCCGCTTTCTGGCCCGGCTTTCGGGGATGTATCGAACCACAGGCGCACAATCGCATTCGCCAGGCTTTTTGGAAAATACAAATCATTTGCGCCAAAACTTTTTTGCAGGATGGCAGACGCCGCGGCGGAATCCACCGCCAAAATGATATTTTCCGCGGCGAAAGACTCTGTTCCGGTGTGGACAGTCCACGCTCCCGACTCACCCGTCAGCTTTTCGACCCGTTGATCGAGTCGGATAGCCCCTCCCAGCGTTTTGACTCGTTCTGCCAGCGGTTCCGTCAGGGAAGTTCCGCCATCCTCCGGCAGATAAGAAAACGCCCAGGCGTCGCGCCGTAAAACGGAATAAAAGCGTAGGAAAGCCAAAAAGCCCGCCAGCGGAATTTCATCGGCGTGAGTCGACAGTCCGTTGCGCGCCAGCCCGGTGAAAAACGCCCGCAAAGCTGGCGACCACTTGCCGATATACGCGCCCAGCATCTGACCATCCAGCGGCTGATCTTCCCCAAACGGATCGACGCCCAGCGACATGATCAGCACCGACCAGGTGTCGAACAATTTCAGCCAGTCGCGCACATCGATGGTCAGTAAAAAACTGGGACGCAAAAACAGCTGCAAATAATGCAGTGGCGCCGGGAAAATGCTGTGACGGATGGCGCTGCCCACCTTCGCTGAGCGCACTCCGCCTGCGTCGCGGTAAATCCACAATTCTTCCTGCGCCGGGATGAAGACCGGGCGCAAATTATGGCGCGCCAGCATGCTCTGCAGGTTGCGATATTGCGACCAGATGCCATGCACACCATGTTCCAGTCGGAATTTCCAGCCGTTGACTTCCACTTGCTCGCCGCCTGCCAGCCTTCCGCCCACAAAACGCGGATCTGCTTCCAGCACGAGCGGCTTTAATCCGCGCTCGGCCAGGTGCAAAGCGGCAGTCAGACCGGCAACGCCGGAACCGATGATGATCGTGTCAGTGGGCATAGGGTTTGTGGGTTTATCCCGGTGAATAGGTGCTCAGGTCAATGCCAGTGCGCAGTTTTTCGCTGAGCCAGAGCCGGGGATTGGCCTGCATCAGCGATGGTTCGGCGTAGCACTGCTGAAAGCAGCTGTGACAGGTGCGCGGCGGCTGGCCGTAGGTTTCATACACCGCGCTCCAGGCTTCATCCCAATTGCTGACATTTAAGAGATTTACGGCGCGTCCGCCCTGGCCATTTTCGGCTTTTTCAAGCGGGCGACAGGGATAGGATAATTCGCCATTCGGGTAAATGCGCGGTACCAGGGTTGGGGCGCAGTCGTAAGGCTCGAAAGCGGCCAAAGTCCGTAGATAGGCGTTGCTGCCCAGGATGGGCGCGCCATGCCGTTTGAGTCGTATCAGTTTTTCGATCAAGGCGCGGTACGCGGCGGAAACCGTCAGTTCGTAGCGCGGCCAATTGTTGTAGGATTGGGGCGAGACAGACAGCCACAGCTTGTTCTGTCGGCAGAATTCGAGCAGCGCCTCCACGCCCGGGATGGTTTCAGGAGTCAGCACGGCGTTGACGATCATGCGGTAGCCATATTTGGCTTGCAGCGTGGCAAACTGGTGGATGTTCGCCAGGATGGTTTCAGCCGAGGCTGGCGGCACGCCGATGGTCTGCGACCAAAGCTGCGGGTCGACAGAATCCAGGCTGACGATTAACCGGTCAACCGCTGGTAGTGCGGCTTCATGCTGCGGGAGTAGGAATCCGTTCGAGATGACCGTCAATTCCCGAAATTTGAGCTCTTTTTTGGCGCGCAGGATGATTTCGTCAATTTCTGGATGCGTGAACGGTTCGCCGCCGGTCAGCATGAGCGCAGCCATGCCCGAGCGGATGACGCGCAAAATTTTCAGAACCTGTTCGAGCGGCAGCGGGCCTTGATTTTGCGGGTTGCGGCGCGCGCCAAAATCTTCGCAGTAGGCGCAGTTCAGGTTGCACTGCGCGGTGACGTAGTAAATCGCCACGCGCGGGTGCAGGTGTCGGTCGTTTTTGGCGAGCTTGAGCTGGTTGCGCGTGGAATTAAGCATGGGTTTTTGTGCCGGACATGGCGCAATTATACTCTGCGCTTTTGTGACGGACTTCGCGTTTATAATCATCCCATGACTTTTGTCCGTATCGCCGTCAACGTGCCCGCTGTCAGCGGAGAATTCGATTATCACCTGCCGCCTGAGCTGGATGGATTGGTTCGCCCAGGGCATTTGGTGCGCGTGCCGTTCGGCGCGCAGATGGTGCAGGGCGTGGTGCTGGCGCTGATTCCGCAACCGGCGGTGGCGCAGACCAAAAGCGTGCTCGATTTGCTCGATCCTGAACCGGCGCTGACCGCCGCGCAGATTGAACTGGCGCGCCAGCTGGCCGCGGCTACGCTCAATTCGCTTTCGGCCATGATCGAGCTGATGCTGCCGCCCGGCCTTTCCCAGCAGGCGGATGTGCTTTACAGCCTGTCCGGGCGCTGGCAGGGTACGGATTTGAAGCAATTCCCGGAAATCCAGAAAAGACTGATCAGCCTGCTTGAAACGCGCGGCGCATTGCGCGGGCGTCAGATTGATCGACACTTTGAGCGCGTTGACTGGCGCAAATCGGCGCAGGGGCTCATCCGACAGGCGATTCTACACAGCCAGTCGATCTTGCCGCCATCCAGCGTGCGGCCCAAGTTCATCCGCACCGCCCAACTGGCGGTCACGCCGGAACAGGCCGAGGCTGCCATGCCCACATTGGGCAAGACAGCTGCCACATTGGAGCGCCGCCAGAAGGCGCTGCGCTGTCTGATCCGCGAGCCGGATGCGGTCAACGTGACCTGGGTCTATGCCGAAGCGGGCTGCAACCTGGCCGATTTGCAGGAATTGGCCGAACGCGAGTTAATTATCCTGATGGAAAGCGAGATTTTCCGCGACTCGCTGGTAAAAATCGTCGAAAAGGAAGCCGGGAAATCGGTCAGCGCGGAATTGAATTTGACGCCAGCGCAGGAATCCGCCCTGGCAGAAATTTTCCACGCCTTCGCCCCCACCAATCCCCAATCTACCAACTCCCAACCTCCCACCCCTCCCTTCCTCCTACACGGCGTGACCGGTTCCGGCAAAACGGAAATTTATCTGCGCGCCGCCGCTGAATCCATTCGCCGCGGACAAAGCGCGATCATCCTTGTGCCTGAGATTGCCATTACGCCCCAAACCGTGCGCCGTTTTCTGGCGCGTTTTCCCGGGCAGGTCGGCTTGATCCACTCCAAGCTGTCGGATGGCGAGCGCTACGATACCTGGCGGCGTGCCCGCAGCGGACAGTTGAAGGTCATCATTGGCGCGCGCTCGGCGTTGTTCGCGCCGCTGCCCAATTTGGGCTTGATCGTCGTGGATGAATGCCACGATAACTCATATTACCAGTCTGATCCGCCGTTTTATCATGCCGTTGCCGCGGCAGAGATGTACGCAAGAGCCTGCGGCGCGGTCTGTATTTTGGGCAGCGCCACGCCTTCTGTTGAAACCAGATTCCGGGCAACATCCCAGCCGGTCAGAGCGGATGGATTGAAACTGCTGGAACTGCCCTGGCGGGTGGCTGGCGCAGAAACGGAAGGCGTTTTCAGCCTGCCGCCCGTTTCGATCGTGGATATGCGCGAGGAACTCAAAGCCGGGAATCGCGGCATTTTCAGCCGCGCGCTGGCCGAATCCCTGGCTGAAACGCTCGAACGCGGCGAGCAGGCCATTCTGTACCTGAACCGGCGCGGCACGGCGACTTACGTTTTTTGCCGGGACTGCGGGCACGTCGTCAAGTGCCCGCGCTGCGAAACACCGCTGACTTATCATTTGGATGGCGGAAGCGCGCTGCGCTGTCATCGCTGCGGATACACGGCCCAGATGCCGAAAACCTGTCCGGCTTGCAAGTGTGACCAGATCCGCGCCTATGGTTTGGGCAGCGAAAAAGTTGAGTCTGAAGTGCTGGCCCTGCTGCCGAAGGCGCGTCCGCTGCGCTGGGATTGGGAGACCACCCGCGAAAAAGACGCCCACGAAATGATCCTGACTCATTTCGCCAACCACCAGGCGGATGTGCTGGTGGGAACGCAAATGCTCGCCAAAGGGCTGGATTTACCGCTGGTAACGCTGGTGGGCATTGTGCTGGCGGATGTCGGGCTGTCGCTGCCCGATCCTTTTGCCGTGGAACGAGTTTTTCAGCTTCTGACGCAGGTCGCCGGGCGGGCGGGGCGTTCCGCGCGCGGCGGGAAAGTCATCCTGCAGACCTTCATGCCCGAAAATCCGGTCATCCAGATGGCCGCCAAACACGATTACGCCGCGTTTTTTGATTGGGAAATCGAAAATCGCCGCTCGGTGGGTTATCCCCCGTTTGCGAAGCTGGTGCGACTCGAATACCGTCACCGCGACAATATCGAGGCTGAAAAACAGGCGCGCGCGTTGTCGGATAAACTCAAGCAGGCGCTGATCGATCAAAATCGTTCGGAAACATCCCTGATCGGCCCGGTTCCCTGTTTTTTTGCCCGGATGGGTGGCATTTACCGCTGGCAGGTCATCTTGCGCGGGCCCGACCCGGCTTCGTTCCTGCGTGGACAAATTCCCGATGGTTGGAGAGTTGAAGTGGAGCCGGTAAGTTTGCTATAATGAGTTGCTCTACTAAAACAGCTTAAACCCCCACCATTTATCTGGCGTAAACCGTATCGACAAAGGCAATTTATTCGCAAAGGAGTTTTGGATGCAATCCTTCTCACGTGGTTGGAATTTTCTCATGCAGGCCTGGAAAATGGCCGGTGCTGATCAAGATTTGCTCAAGCCATCGATTTTTGCCATGGTTGCCGGTTTTGTCGTTTCGTTGATCGGCCTGATCCCGCTTGGACTGGTGGCTTTTATTTTCGGAACGCAGGGTCTCATCGCGCAGGTTTTGCTCGGAATTTTTGGCGCGCTGCTCGTTTTTGCCCAATATGCGGTCACTTACATTTTCTCGGCCATGACTGTCAAACTGATTTATGACTATCTGACCGATGGCGATGGTCGTATGGACAAGGCCTGGGAAATCGTCCAGCGCGACTGGCTCGACATCCTATCGCTGGCGGCGGCTTCCACGCTGGTTAATATCGTCAAAAATTGGGTCAGGGGCAACGGCAAGAATCGCAACTTCATCCGCACCTCCATCGCCAATCTGATCGATACGCTCTGGACGGAAGCGACCTTCCTGGTGCTGCCGATCATGGTCATCGAAGATGAGAATCTCAAGGACGGCCTGAAACGCGCTACCTACATCGTCAAGAACAACCTGCTGCTGGTTGGCATCAGCACTGTCGGCGTGCGCTGGGTGACCGGTTTAATAGGATTTGTGATCGGCCTGATCGGCGTGGTCCTGGGAGTTGGGATTGCCTTCCCGCTGATTACCCTCGCCGGGGACGCCATTCTGCTGGTTGTGATCGCCGTTATTTTGGGCGTGATGGTCGCTTCGGTCTTTTTCATGGCTGCCCAAGTGATTACCTCGTACACGTCCACCGCTTATCACACCTGCCTGTACCTGTGGGCGCGCAACGTGGAACATGCCCAGCAAGGCATTCCTGTCAGTATCCCGGCGCCGCTCGCCGCTGTGCTCGGATAGTATGATGCAGCCAAATCCCAAGACTCCCCGCCGCGTTTTTCTAACCTGGGACGATGTCGATCGCCTGATCGATAAGCTTGTCCCGCAATTTAACCGCGAATTCAACGCCATGGTCATCATCACCCGTGGCGGACTCATCCCTGGCGGTTTGCTGGCCGAGGCGATGGGTGTCACCCACATCCTGACCGCTGCCGTGGACTTCCCGGCTGAGATGGAACGCAATAAATTACTGATGGCCTGGCCGGAATTCATCCAGTTCCCTAGCGAAGACAAACTGCGCGGACGAATGACGCTGATTGTGGATGATGTCTGGGGCTCCGGGCGGACGATTACTGCGGTCAAGAACCGCATTTCAGCGGCGGGCGGCTTTCCCGAAACCTGTGTGCTGCACTTCAATCCATACCGGACGCTTTTCAGCAATTCCAAGCCCGATTATTATGCCGATGTGACCGACGCGCGCATCATCTATCCCTGGGAAATTGACCGGGGCGCAGACCGCGTCATGCTCGGTGAGGGCGATAGGTTATAAAGTTAGGGGCGAGCCAGCGGCTCGCCCCTAACTTTTCACAATAAGCCTTCCTGTACCAGCAATTCCGCATTGTAGATGGATCCGCCTGCCGCGCCGCGGATGGTGTTGTGCGAAAGCACCACGAATTTAAGATGGAACAATGGGTCAGGGCGCACCCGCCCGACGACGGTGGTCATCCCTTTACCGGTCATCCGGTCGAGGCGCGGCTGAGGCCTGTCAGCCTCCTCACGCACCACGATCACCGGATTCGGCGCGGAGGGCAGGTCGCGGGCCGCCGCCGGGGCCTGATAAAGGTTCAGCGCGCGGATGGCGGCTTCCGGGGAGGTGGGGGAACTTAATTCCACACTCGCACAGACGATGTGTCCATCAATCACCGCCACGCGATTGGTGTGCGCCGAAAATTGCACCTCGGCAAAATCCACGCCGTTTGCGCCGAGCTTGCCGAGCATTTTGCGCGGCTCCCACTCCACCTTTTCTTCTTCACCGCCAATATTGGGGATGACGTTGTCGATGATGTCGAGCGACGGCACGCCGGGATAGCCCGCCCCGGAAAGCGCCTGCAGCGAGACGACGAAGGCGCGTTTAAGCCCGAAATTGTCGTCCAGCGCCTTGAGCGCCACCGTTAAACCGGTGCTCGTGCAGTTGGGATTGGTCAGAATCGCTCCGCTCCAGCCGCGATTCTGCCTTTGCTGACGGATCAGCTGGATATGCTCGGCGTTGACTTCGGGCAGCAGCAGCGGCACATCCGCTTCGCGGCGGTAGGACGAGGCGTTGGAACACACCGCCAGACCGGCTCTGGCAAATTCGGGCTCAAGTCCTTTGGCCTGATCGGCGGGCAGCGCTGAAAAGACGATTCTTGCGCCACTGACCGCTTCCGGCGTGCAGGGGACGAGCGTCATTTCACGCGCCCAGGCGGGCATCGGGTCTGAAAGCACCCAGCGACAGGCCTGGGCATAGCTTTTGCCTTCGGAACGATCGGAAGCCGCCAGGGCCACCACCTTGAACCAGGGATGACCGTCGAGCAGGGAGATAAAGCGCTGTCCGACCGAGCCGGTGGCGCCGAGTACAGCTACAGGGATGGATAGTGGCATGATAAAAACTCCTTGATTATTACTAAAATTACGCAGGTTTACACAATCAACTCGTGCAGCGCGCGCACGGATTTTTCGGCATCAATGCTTTCGATGACCATACTGACCGAGACATCCGACGAGCCGTGCGCGATTGCCAGCACGTTGACATTCACATCGCCAAGTTTGCTGAAAATTTGTCCCGCCACGCCGGGGGTGTTGCGAGTGCCAGTTCCAACCACGGTGATGATGGCCACATCCTCCGTGGCCCAGACGCGATCAATGTCATTATCGGCCAATTCCGTTGCGAAGACCTTTTCGAGCGCCGCCAGCACCGCATCCACTGCTTCGGATGGCACCGCAAAGCAAATTGACTGTTCCGATGAGGCTTGCGTGATGAGCGGCACACTCGTCCCGGTGGAAGCGACCGCCGCGAAAGTGCGCGCCGCCACACCGGGCACGCCCAACATCCCGCGCCCTTCGATCGTTACCAATCGCTGACGGTGGATGGCGGTCACTGCCTTGATGACTTGTTCGCCACGCGCCGCTTTTCCATTTTTGCCATTTGCCACCAGCCGCGTGCCCGGGTGTGACGGATTGAAGGTGTTACAGATTCGCAGGCCAATCCCGGCTTCCACCACCGGCCGGACGGTCTTGGGATGCAGCACTTTGGCGCCATAATAGGCCAGCTCAGCCACTTCGCCGTAAGAAATCTCCAGCAGCGTGCGCGCAGCTGGCACCATGCGCGGATCAGCCGTCATGACGCCGTCCACATCCGTCCAAATCCAGACATCGTCAGCGGGTAAAACCGCCCCCAAAATCGCCGCAGAATAGTCGCTCCCGCCGCGCCCCAAAGTCGTGACCACGCCCTCGGGCGTCGCGCCGATAAAACCTGTCACAATCGGCACAACCCCAGCCTCCAGCAGCGGATTCAGGATGGAGCGCGTCGCAAAAGTTGTCGCGCCAAAATCGGGGTGCGCATTCTGGAAATTGGCATTCGTCACCACCAGCTTGGTCGATTCGACAAATTTGGCCGGTACGCCCTGTGATTCACATGCAGCCGCCAGCAGGCGCACACTCAAGCGCTCGCCCAGCGATGCGACCGCATCCATTGCGCGCGGGCTGGCTTCACCCAACACCCCAATCGCGCGACACAGCGCCCCAAACGATCCGACCAATTGGGCAATTTCCTGCTTCACCTGCTCCCGGCGGGCCGGATCACTGATCAGCGCATCGGCCAATTTCTCGTGGTTTGAGATCAGCCACTGTTCATTTGCCAGCACCGCCTGCAAATCGCCATTCACAGCGCGCGCAGCGCTGTCCAGCAGGGCGTTGGTCGCGCCCGAAATCGCCGAAGTCACCACCACCACGCGCTCCCATTCGGCATGCGCATCCTTCACAATCTGCACCGCCTGCGCCATCGCTTCCGCCGAGCCAACTGACGTACCGCCAAACTTCATCACGAGCGTTTTGGATAATTTCTGTGTCATGGGTTTCTCCTCTGGCAAAATAAAGCGCCCCACGTTTCCGTGGAGCGCTGATGTGCGGGTAAGGTAGCCGTTCGGCTAACTCTGTCCAAACACCAAAACCCCACGGGCCAACCGCGAGGTAGTAGTCTTGGTAGTAGTCATTCCGAAGGGGGCAAGTTTCATGTTGGGCGCATTTATATCACTGTGGATAATTTCCGTCAAGTTTGTTCAGAATGGAAAAATTCAGCCCGAAGTGCGGATTTGTTGTCCCGCGTTTTTCCTGCCAATTGGTTTTCCGTTATTTGGCAATTTCAGACTCACCTTTTGCTTGCCTCCCGTTAAATGGACATAATCTGCCCTATTTGGGAGTAAAATACATTTGCTATGCAAATCCTAATAATTGACCAATCTGAAAAACTAAAAACCCTCTCCGCCAACCCGTATTTTCAGGGTTTGGGCGAGGCCTTGCTCAAGGAAGTTTCTGCCAATATGACTCTCCGGCAGTATGAGCGTGGCGAAGTGCTTTTCTGGGATGACGATCCCTGCGCTGGACTGCACATCATCCAGACCGGCAGCGTCAAACTCTTTCGCATCTCGCCCCAGGGGCGTCAGCACATCATGCGCGTTTTGCAGGAAGGCGAAACCTGTAACGAAGTCCCCGTTTTCGATGGCGGAGTCAACCCTGTCAGCGTGGAAGCGCTCGAACAATCGATCGTTTGGGTGGTGGATGCGAAAGCTGTCCAAGAGCTTATGCTGAAAAACCCGGATTTCGCGCATAAAACCATCCAGAACCTGGCGCGCATGATGCGGCACCTCGTCAAAATGGTCAGCGAGATGGCTTTTTACCAGGTCACCCATCGCCTGGCGCGGCTGATCGCTGAGACTCCCGCTGAAGAACTGCGCGGCGAGGGCAATGTCCGTTGGACTCAGGATCAATTGGCCGCGCGGCTGGGCACCGTCCGCGAAGTGGTGGCGCGCTCGCTGCGTGAACTGGAACGTTCCGGCGCCCTGGTAGTGGAAAATCGTCGCATCACCATCAAGGATGCGGAAGTGCTCCAGCAATGGATACAACCCTGGAGCTGATTTATTGCAGAAAAAAGCCGGTGAGCGGAGAAATTCTCCACTCATCGGCTTTTTCTTGTGATCCTTCCAGGCTGGTTTGACGCTTCAAGCCCGTTCCCGTAGATAAGTTTCCCAAAAAAAACTACTTAATCGCGCCAAAGGCGGCGAAAACGCTGTTCTTGTGCAAAATTTCCACCTTGCGGAAACCCACTTCGCGCAGCATATCAATCTGAAACATCAGCGGGCGCGGCGTATCTTCCTGCGCGATATATCCAAACACCAGCTCGCGGTAAGGCTCGTTCTTGAGTTGTACCAAATATTCACCGTAGCGTTCCCACATCAGTGCCTGAACGGATGGCGTGGAATGTTCGATCAGGTCCGAAATCCACAGCGAGCCGCCGGGGCGCAGCGCCTGATGGCATTTTGCAAAAACTGAGCGCCATTCAGCATCCCCGCGCAGGTGGTGGAATACCGCGCCAGCCACGATCACGTCAAATTGAGCCTCGCCCAATTCCAGTTCGCGGATATCGGCTTGACGGGTGATGATCTCGCCGTTCGTTGCCGGTTGCAGACGTTGCGCGGCGCGTTCGAGCATTGGTTGACTCAAATCGACCAGCGTTACATTCAGATTTGGCAGCGCCTGCAGCAGTTTGAGACTGTAATTTCCGGCACCGCAGCCGATATCCAGGATATGAGTCGCGCCTGGGCTGATGGCTGCCGCCGCGCGGCTGATTAATTCCAGGCTGACCGGTGAGTCGACCGCAGCCGAGTGACCGGTTTCCAGGTTCGAGAAACGTTCCACATCCTGATCAAAACGCGCGCGGATCTGTTCAACAGTCGATTTCATAGGTTCACCCTTATTTCTTGATGATTTTGGTTGCGCACCTTCAAAGCGAGAACCGTGCTTGAAGGTAGATTGCTGGGAGAATCAGCAGTAGAATTGTTGTCTATACAATAACGCAAGGTCAAATGTTAAGTGTCTGTAAGTCCAAAGGCTTGTTATTGAAAAAAAATTGAGTAGAATGGAAGAAGTAAGTGCACAATTTGGTGCTCTTTAGAAAGAATTCTCAAGAAAGGAGGAAACCCGAATGTTGTTCTCTCTTAAAGAAAAAGGCCAGGGCATGGTTGAATACGCATTGATTCTTGTTTTAGTCGCTGTTGTTGTTATTGCTGCCTTGACGATCATGGGACCGTTAGTGCGCAATGTATTCAGCACCATTAATGATAGCCTGTAGTTTATCGGTAAATCGAGTAGAGAAAGTCCGGGCCCTCACGAGCCCGGACTTTCGTTTTTTTCGTAAAACCAGGCAGTTTTAGGGCTTTTTGGGCGCAGGTTTTTTCGCCGCTGGTTTGGCTGGAGTTTTGGCTTTCTCCACGGTTTTTTTGGCAACGCTGGCCTTTTTTACCGCGGGTTTCTTCGGCGCGGGGGTTTTCATCAACTCCAATTGCTTTGTCTTTACGACTTTCTCACTTTTTACTTCTTCTTTTTTACTCTTTGCTTCTTCCTTCCTGTTTTGAATGGTCACAAATCTTTCCGCAATCCAGTTATCCGTCAGGCCGAGCACGGCATCGCCGGGTTTGACTTCGACTACGCTATCGCCGCGGGTGGCGGCGCGTTTTTTGAGACCGGCCTCGTCGAGACGGGTCATCTTGGGGGCGGCTTTGAGCAGATGCAGGGTGATGACGTGTGTGCCTTTTCCGATCACCAGACCGGCCAGCTTGCTGCCTAATGGCAAATCCCATAAAATGACGCCGCGCCCGTAGCGGCCCTGGACCGGGAATTCTTTCTGGTCGACGCGTTTGGCTTTGCCATCTGATGCGACGACGAACACGTCACCTTCAGCGGGCAAGATTTCAGCGCCGACGACTTCGTCACCCACGCCCAGTTTGACGCCGTTGACGCCCGCGGCGATCAGGCCCATTGGGCGCACGTCTTCTTCGCTGAAGCGGATCGCCATGCCCAGGGCAGTTGCCAGCAGCAGTTCTTTTTTGCCGTTGGTTAGCGCCACCCAACCCAGCGCGTCACCATCGTTGACTTTGCACAGGTAGAAACTCTGCGAGGAGGGGCCGGGCAATTCACTCACCAGGGATTTTTTTAACATTCCACCGCGCGTGACTGTCAGGACGCAGGTATCCTCGGGCATGCTGGATCGTTTGGGGAGCGCAAACGTCGTGATTGGTCGGTCAGATTCTTTGAGCGGGGAGAGTTTGTAGTACGGCGCACCATCCGATAGTTTTTCGGCTTCTGGCAGGGTGTGGATGGCCACCGCAGCGGCGAGTCCTTTCTCAGAAACAAGGTACAAGGTGTCGGTGGAGTTGGCTTTGACGAGCAGCTTTGGGGCGTCGCTTCCGCTCAGGCGCGGGGGCTTTTCGTCATGGGTGCGCGATAAAAGCCCATCCGCGTTCATCCCAACCCACACCACCTGATCGGGCAGTAACTGCGTGGTGGTCAGGACCGATTTTTTCTGTTTGCCTTCTTTGAGGTTGATGATGTGTGTGCGGCGTTTATCGGCGTAAGCGTCTTTGAGCCGCAGCAGTTCGCTGGCGGCCAGGTCGCGCATTTGTTGCGGCGATTTGAGCAGCGTTTCGAGCGACTTGATCAGTGTGGCCACTTCTTTGTATTCAGTTTCAATTTTTTTGCGTTCGAGCGCGGCCAGGCGGCGCAACTGCATTTCAAGGATGGCGTTGGCTTGCAGGTCGCTCAGTTTGTAGCGTTTCATCAGGCGTTCGCGCGCGCTTTCGACATCGGGCGACTTTCTGATGATGTCAATGATTTCATCCAGGTTTTTCAGCGCGATCATATACCCTTCGAGGATGTGCGCTCGCGCCTTGGCTTTTTCCAGGTCAAACTCGGCCCGACGCCGGATGATCGTTAAACGGTGTTCGACATACACTTTGAGGGCCTGTTTGAGCGTCAGCATGCGTGGTTCGCCATCCACCAGCGCCAGCAGGATGATGCTGAAGGTGGATTGCATGGGCGTGCGTTTGTATAAATCGGTCAGGATTTTTTCGGGATCGACGTTTTTGGTCAATTCCATCACGATGCGCATGCCGTGCCGGTCAGATTCGTCTCGTAGATCGGAGAGTCCTTCGAAATGGCCGTCGCGCGCCAGTTCAGCAATCCGCTCAATCAGCGCGGATTTGTTGACCTGGTAGGGCAGCTCGGTGACGATGATGCGGTTTTTGCCGCGTTCCATTTCTTCGTAATGGGCGCGCGCCTGGATGGTGACTTTTCCGCGCCCGGAGCCGTAAGCCGCTTCGATGCCGTCTTCGCCCGCTTCCTGGATGATGACGCCGCCGGTCGGGAAGTCTGGTCCCTGGATGAATTCCATTAAATGGGCCACGTCGATATCGTCGATTTTTTCCCAGTTTTGCAGCATGTATATCAGCGCATCGGTGACTTCGCCCAAATTGTGCGGCGGGATGGAAGTTGCCATGCCGACGGCGATGCCTGTCGCGCCATTGACCAGCAAATTGGGGATGGCGGCGGGCAAAACGGACGGTTCCGTTAGCGTATCGTCAAAGTTGGAGGTGAAATCGACCGTGTTTTTATTGATGTCGAAGAGCATATCCAGCGCGGGCAGCGCCAGTTTGGCCTCGGTATAACGCATTGCCGCGGGCGGGTCGCCGTCCACGGAGCCGAAGTTCCCCTGTCCATCCACCAGCATACAGCGCAGCGAAAAATCCTGAGCCATGCGCGCCATGGCTTCATAAACGGACGAATCGCCGTGTGGGTGGTATTTGCCCAGCACTTCGCCGACGATACGGGCGGATTTTTTATAGGCGCTGTCGGCGCGCAGGCCCATGTCGTACATGGCGTACAGAATACGTCGCTGGACAGGTTTCAAACCATCGCGGGCATCGGGCAGGGCGCGCGAAACGATGACGGACATGGCGTAATCGAGATACGCTGCCTGCATCTCGTGGTCGATATCTATTTTGCGGACTAAGCCTAGTTCCATAAAAAATCCTTTATTCACGGTGAAAAAAGTGATCAGGTCTGATGATTTTTGCGCTCGCCGGGCTTATTTGCAGATTCCCAGTTTCGCAAATTTGTTCTATCTGGCCTATCTTACGAGCAAAGACTCAATGCGTCAAGTGCGGTTAAAAACATTTTTCCCCTTTCATGGCACGAAATGATGAAAGAGGAAAAATGATTGCCGCTGAATTTACCCGTTTATGGCTTGATATCGACCGAAACAATCACACAGGTGCCCTTTAATGCCTTTTCCGTGCAGGCCTGGATGGTGGCGCGCAGCTTGTTTCCGCGCGGGTCATTCTTGAACAAGGCGCTCGAAAGAAAAGCACTCACGCCCGGGTTAAGCGGCGCAACGTTTTTCGCAATGATACAGCCGACGGTCTGGTCGAAAGCGTTGACCACTTGTTCGGCCTTCTGGTTGGTTCTCAAGTCAAGCACGCGGATGTAGGCCGAACGAAACGGCACGCTGCCCGTGTTCTGGACGATGAACTGGGCGTAAACGTCACCCTTGCAGGTGTCGAATTTCTTGAAACTGGCCGCGAAATTCGGAGAGGCGGTGGGCGAGGCCAGCGGGGTATATTGCGGCAAAATGGAAGGATCCCCCGTCAGCTTGACGTTGTTGGATAGGATGTAACACTCCACTTCGGGTTGATCCGGGTTTTTGACGACGATAAACCCGCCCCCCAAATCCCTTGCCGCCACTTCCAGCAGGGTGCCAGTCTGAAAGATAGTCACCAGGTCATAGATGGCTCCGGGGCCGGTGCGGCAGTTGGTCTCTCGCATCACTTCCGCGCTGATGGGTTCGCTGGCTGGCGCAGGCGTTTCGGTTGGGAATACGCCCACTGGCAGCGTAGGCGTCTCTGTCAGTGTTGGCGTAGGGCTGATAGTTTCGGTGGGAACTTGCGGTTGTGAGGTGGGCGAAGGTTGTGAAGTGGGCGCAGGTTTTTCCGCCAGAGCCGTTTGTGTGGCTGCCAGCGCGCTGATATTTGATCTCTCCTGCGTGGGTGTCGCCGCAGGCGCTGAAATGGGCAAAGCGCAGGATAACGTGGTCAGCAGGATGGCCAAACCCGCACAGTAAATGGTAAAACGCTTTTCAGGCATTTCTCCTCCTTAATTCTTGATTGAGATTAACAATACTCGAAAGCCTGTCCAGGTTCAAGTCCCTGTAAAACAAAAAGGCGACCTTTTTGAGGTCGCCTTTTCTTGCTTGTTAGAGATTTCCGTCGCCGGGTATTTCGACCCACTGCGAGGCGTTTGTGCCGAGAGCCTTTTCGAGTTCAGTGAAACGCCCATGCTTGAAGCCTGTCCCGGCCGGGATGAGCTTGCCGATGATGACGTTTTCCTTCAGACCGTACAGCGGATCGGTCGTGGAGGCAATCGCGGCGCCCGCCAGCACCTTGATGGTGTGCTGGAAGGAAGATGCCGAGAGGAACGAGTCGGTGGAGAGCGAGGCCTTGGTCACGCCCAGCAAGACTTCGGCAAAGCGCGCGGGTTGTTTGCCTTCAACATGCAAATGTTCGTTGACGCGCTTCATTTCCACACGGTCGACAGCGTCACCGGGCAAATATCTGGTATCGCCGGGGCGTGTAATCTGCACCTTATTCAACATCTTGCGGATGATGACTTCGAAGTGCTTGTCGTGAATGTTCTGACCTTGCGAGCGGTACACCTTTTGCACTTCGCTCATCAGGTACATCTGGCAGGCATCGCGGCCTTGCAGGCGCAAAATGCGGTGGGGATTGAGCGAGCCTTCGGTCAGCGGTTGGCCAGCGGTCACGTGCTCGCCATCTTTCAGCAGCAAACGCAGCGTGGATGGGATTTCGTGCTCGACTTCTTCGCGCTGTTCGTAAGAGACAAAGACCTGCCGTCCCTCAACGCGAATCCGGCCAGCATGCTGGGATGTAATGGTCGCTTCGCCCAGGGTAGCCAATACTTCACCGGCTTTGGCTTCTCCCTCATCTTTGATTTCGATCTTCCATTCTTCGGGAACATCGTAAGTATCGGCGACCATTTCTGAATGTTCAATACGCACCATGCGCAAATCGGAGTATTTGTCAGACTGAACGACGCGTACCAAGCCTTCAATTTCGGAGACAACCGCTTCGCCCTTGGGGGTCTTGCGTGCTTCGAAGAGTTCTTCCACGCGCGGGAGACCGGTCGTGATGTCGCCACCACCGCCCGATGCCACACCGCCGGTGTGGAAGGTACGCAGTGTCAGCTGCGTGCCAGGCTCACCAATCGATTGGGCGGCAACGATGCCGACTGCCGAACCCATCTCTACCGTGGCGCCGCGACCAAGGTCAATGCCATAGCACATCGCGCAAATGCCATGCGTCAATTCGCAAGTCATCGCTGAGCGGACCTTGATGTCGGTGACACCCGCGTCAGCGATTTTGCGGGCGCGCTCGTGATCGATCATTTCGTCACGCTCACACAGTATTTCACCGGTGGCCGGGTCAAAGATCGGGGCCGCAGCAAAACGGCTGTATAAACGGCTGGAAAGCGCCTGTCCTGCCACGTCGTCAGACTTGCGGACCCAGATACCGTCCTGTGTGCCGCAGTTAATTTCGTTGATGATGACATCCTGGGCAATATCCACCAGGCGACGGGTCAAATAACCGGCATCTGCTGTACGCAGCGCTGTATCGGCCAGACCTTTGCGGGCGCCGTGCGTTGAGATGAAATATTCCTGCGCTGTCAGCCCTTCGCGGAAATTGGAGCTGATTGGCATCGGGATGATACGACCCGACGGGTCAGCCATGAGTCCGCGCATACCGGCCAACTGCGAAATTGGACCGAAACCACCTTTTGTCGCGCCAGAACTGGCCATCGTCGAAAGATTACCGCTTGGATCCATGTTGGCTTTGACGGCTTTGGAAACTTCGATGGTTGTTCTCTGCCAAATCTGGATGATGCGTTCGTTTTGTTCCTGCTCGGTGAGCAAGCCGCGGCGGAAATCACGCTGTACAACTTCCACTTCCTTGAGTGCGCCCGCAATAATTTCAGTCTTGGCGGCCGGAACGGCAATATCAGAGACGGCCAAGGTGATACCGGAACGCATGGCGTAGGTAAAGCCAATATGTTTCACGGCGTCGGCCACATTGGTCGTGATTTCTTGTCCGCAGATTTCATACACTTCGGCGATCAGGTCTTTCACGCCGCCTTTTTCCAGCACGTCGTTGACGAATTGGACTTGTTCCGGCAGAATGCGGTTGAACAACACGCGACCCACCGTGGTATCAATGATGCGAGTCTCTGATTCCGCCAGACGTGTGCCTTCATTGTCGTACCAGGTGAAGGCGAGCAGCCTGATATTGGTATGTACTTCAATCTGGCCCAACTGGTAAGCCAGATCGACTTCGTCCATATCTGCAAAGATGCGGCCATCGCCCTTGTGAGGGTGGCGGTCGGTCATGGTCAGGTAATAAACGCCGAGCACCATATCCTTGGAAGGTGAGATGATCGGTTCGCCATCGGCAGGTTTGAGCAAGTTTTTGGAGGCCAGCATCAGTTTGCGGGCTTCAGCGACCGCTTTCTGCGAGAGCGGCACATGGACAGCCATCTGATCGCCGTCGAAGTCCGCGTTAAAGGCGGTGGTGACCAACGGGTGCAGCTGGATGGCTGAACCTTCAATCAACAGCGGTTCAAAAGCCTGGATACCGAGGCGGTGCAGGGTTGGCGCGCGGTTTAACATCACCGGGCGATCTTTGATGACTTCTTCCAGGGCTTCCCAGACTTCGGGGCGGTTGCGTTCAATCAGGCGGCGCGCGCCTTTTACGTTGGCGGCGTAGTTATGCAACACCAAGCGGGCGATCACGAACGGGCGGAACAGTTCCAGCGCCATGCTCTTCGGCAGACCGCATTGGTACAGCTTCAACTGCGGGCCGACGACGATTACGGAACGACCGGAGTAGTCCACGCGCTTGCCGAGCAAGTTGCGGCGGAAGCGGCCTTTCTTGCCCTTGAGCATATCGCTCAAGGATTTGAGTTCGCGGCGGCCTCGGCGGCTGAGCGCCTTGCCGCGCTGGGAATTATCAATCAGGCTGTCAACGGCTTCCTGTAACATGCGCTTTTCGTTGCGCACGATCACGTCCGGCGCGCCCAGTTCGAGCAGGCGTTTGAGACGATTATTGCGGTTGATAACGCGGCGGTACAGGTCATTCAAGTCAGATGTGGCGAAACGGCCGCCATCCAACTGCACCATTGGGCGCAGATCGGGCGGAATGACCGGCAGGATGGTCAAAATCATCCACTCAGGGCGATTGCCGGAGCGGCGGAAGGCTTCCACCACTTTCAGACGGGTGGTGGCCTTTTTGCGTTTCTGCTTCGATTTGGTGGTGCGTACTTCACGCCACAAATCTTCTGAAAGCCTCTCGAGGTCGAGTCGGCCTAAGATGTCGTAGAAAGCTTCGGCGCCCATATCCGCGCGGAAAACCTGTCCCCAGCGCGATTTGAGTTCGCGGTAGCGGGTTTCGCTCAGGAAGGTAAAGGGGCGCAGTTCCATCAGCTCTTCGCGGGAATGGGAAGTGCTGTTTTGATTCGTGGATGCCTGATCTTCGAGCTGGTTGCGGAGGGCTTCCATCTGCTCAGCGGCTTCAGCCTTGAGCTTGTCGATATCCATTTTGATGTGTTCGATTTCGCGGGACTTCTGGTCTTTCAGCTCGGCTTCCAGGGCTTCCAACCGTTCGCGGACGCTTTTCTGGACCTTGGACATGTGAGAGGCCGCGATGGCTGCACCGGCGGCGACGATCGTCTCGCCTGTGGCATTGAAAACAATCGCTTTGGAAGCAGTGGTGCCATTTTGTTCCTGCAGTTGAGCTTCCAACCGCTGGCCTTCCTGGATGACCGGTTCCAGGCGCGAAGCAATCTGATCATCGTAGGAACGGTCAATATCAGCCTTGCGCTGATTCAGTTCGTTGACCTTTTGGTCGCGCGATAATTTGACTTCGGCAATTTTGGAGTTGATGACCGTGGCCTGTTCGCGCTCTGAGACGTTGATTTCATCTTCAAGGCGTTTGACGGCCTTCTGACGGGCATCTTCATCCACATAGGTAACGATATATTGCGCGAAATAAAGGACGCGATCCAGGTTGCGGCGGGAAATATCCAGCAATAACCCAAGATAAGACGGAATGCGGCGGGTATACCAGATGTGCGCAACGGGAGTGGCCAAACCAATATGACCCATGCGCTCACGACGAACGGCTGCGCGGGTTACTTCCACGCCGCACTTGTCGCAGATAATTCCCTTATAGCGCGGATTCTTGTACTTTCCGCAATAACATTGCCAGTCACGAGTTGGGCCAAATATGGCCTCGCAGAACAAACCATCTTTTTCCGGCCGCAAGCGGCGGTAGTTGATGGTTTCCGGTTTGAGGACCTCGCCATACGACCACGAACGAATCGTTTCAGGCGAAGCCAGGCTGATGCGTAGAGCGGTCAGACCTTTGGTTTCCATGGAGTCCTCCTGGGAATGAATCCGGTTTATGCCCCTGTACCCGTGCTCGAAAAATCCAACAACTGAGACACAGAAACGCAAGCGCAAGAGACTATCATCTCAAGCGCTCGCGTACGGGCTAAGTTTTAACTGACTGTACATCAAACATCTGATTATACTTTAAGTGCTTTTTAATGGCAAGACCCGAATTTCACTTTCCCCGCACGTTATTCATGATTGTACCAGAAAAATTCATCTGGTCTTGGCCCGACTGTCATGAAAAGCGCATACTTTAGCTCACTTTTTGCGTGATTTCAATGCAGCCAGGGTGTTGTCGCCCGTTGACTTTACTCAAATTTCAATAATTGCAGAACATCTTCCAGGGTGGCGGCGAATAATTCCTGCATGATCTCGTCACTTGCCTGGTAAGGGCCGCCGAACGAGCCGTCGCCATAGACTGTGCGCGCGGTTTTGGCATCCATGATGCCTGGGATGTAGGGTGGCGTTTTGGGCGTTTCGGGCAAGTCGCTGACGATGGTAAACGGAAAGGCTTCCAGCCAGTTGGCGTGACTGGGCTTGATGCCATGCTTCACAGCGACTTGTTCCACCGAATGGGACAGCCACCAATCGTACCAGCGCAGTTGGATGTTTCCCAGACTGTTGGCGACTTCTGACAGTTGGGTTCGCGCGGGGCTGTTGCCGCCATGACCGTTAAGCACCAGGATGCGACGGAAGCCTGCCCCGTGGGCGGAGCGCACCAAGTCTTCCACGGCGGCGATCAGCGTGGAGACGCGCAGGCTGAAGGTGCCGGGATAGGCCAGGAAGTACGGCGAACAGCCAAAATTCAGCGACGGGGCGATGAGCACATTCGTTTTTTGGCTGGCGGCATCCGCCAGCGCGATTGGGATGCGAACATCCGTCAGCAGGCTGAGATATCCGTGCTGTTCGGTGGCGCCGAGTACCAGCATCAGGCGGTCATCATGGTCCAGGTAGGCTTCAACATCCATCCAGTTTAAATCTTCAATCCGCATTGGTTGTCTCGAGAGTTGGATTTGTGAACGGGATGTATTTTACACCTTCATCCGGGTGGGGCAAATGGTCAGCGTTTCATTGCTATTTCTACTGTTGATATGCCGCGAGAGCAGCCTGAACACTGACGATATTCTTGGGCGCGGCGAACTGGCGTTGAATTGATTCCTGGCTGACCAGGGTTCGCATCGCTTCGGCGGTATTTTGGATAAAGGTCTCTTTCATTTCTACAGGCACTGGCGTGCTGATCTCATTACCAGTGGGTCCTGTGCTGAGTTTTGCTGAGCTGACTGTTGTGACTGGTTGGGGCGCGAATTTCAATAAGCTCATTGGGTTTTGATTGCTGATGGGGTTGATCATAGAAGTCTCCTTGGTTGGAACCGGAAAAATGGTTTGTTACGAACGAAAGCTTTCACGGCTACCGCAATAACCTGGCGGGTTAGTCCCTGACCTTTTTACATTGGCAGCCACACATCGAATTGACTGCCTTTGCCCAGTTCACTGGTGACCTGGATATTGCCGTCATGCTTCTCTAAAATCGAGCGCACAATGAATAAGCCCAGCCCCGTGCCCTGGATTTCGTCTTCGATGGCGTTGGATCCGCGGAAAAAACGGTTGAATAACAGCGGTAGATCTTTTGCGGGGATGCCCAGCCCGTTGTCGCTGATGGAGATCTGCGTGCCAAGCTTCTCACTGTGCGTGCGAATGCTTACTTCTCCGCCGCTGGGCGTGTATTTAATCGCGTTTCCAACCAGGTTGACGAAGACCTGGGTCAGGGCGCTTTGATCAGCCTGGACCAGGCGCGGGGATCTGTCGTCCGCTGGGATTATTTCCGTGCTGATGGTGATATTTTTTTCCTTGGCTGCCGGGCCAAAGTCATGGACGATCTGTTTGATCAATTCATCGATTTCGATTGAGCGAAAACTCAATAGCTCCTGATCGTTTTCCAGGCGGCCCGCGCGCAGCAGATGTTCTACCAGCAGGCGCTCCCGGCTCAACTCGCTTTTCAAAATATCCCAGTATTCGTTGATTCCGTCCTTGTTGATTGTTTCATCGAGCAAACTGGCCATCAGCAGCATGGTGGTGATGGGTGTTCGCAATTCATGGCTGGCCCGATTGATAAAGTCCGATTTCATTTGCTCCAAGCGGCTTTGCTCGCTGATGTCGCGAACAATTGCAACGACTTCATGCTCCCCGAGATCTTTGAAGCGCACTTCCAGGACGTGAATGGTATCTCTCAGCTTGAAGTCAATTTCCA
>CAILYI010000029.1 GCA_903838415.1 uncultured Anaerolineae bacterium
ACTCGGCAATCAGGATGGTCTTCTGACCATGAATAATTGCGGAATATCCTGTACCCTTGATGATCTCGCCCAGCATGTCCTCGTACTGGAGTCGGTATTTCTTGTCGATGTCGCGCACACTCACGGATGGGTCAAGCACGTCATTCATGCCGTTGACCACCACGCTTTCGTAGCTTTCGAGTTGAGCAGTTTTCTGTTTCTGCTCTGTGTTGATGACACGAATCAATTCTTTGATGAGCTTCTCATGTTCGGGGGTATCGGCTTTGACCCTTGCCAGCTTCTTTGTCATCAGGCGCTTTTCATCATCGAAACGACGCGAAACAGCATCCACCAGACGATCCTGTTGCCGGGCAGTTTGAACGAAATGACGGAATTTTGTGTAAAAGGTTGGTTGCGCAATGAGTGGGGCGATGTCCAGTCCCATCGATTTCATGCGTGGGATGAGTTCTTTTACCGCCCAAGCCAGTTCGGATTTCTCCCCAATGGATTGAGATGTTCCCAGCTTTTCTCGGAGCATTTCGCTGAATGACTCATAGATGTTTTCATGTTCATCGGGAACAAGCTGCAACCCGGAGCGTTCATAGGCGATTTGAAACAACATATTTGAGCGTTTTGCCAGGTCGCTCAGTTCATCGAAAACGGACAGGCCCAGATCGGCGCGTTCTTTGATCCATCTGGTTAGCAACTGTTGGGAAGTCATTGCCGCCCGAATTTTGTTGGCGTTTTTTCCATCCCACTTATCCCAAAATATCATGGAGTAAATAGCTTTGACAGCCTTCTCCGCTGACTCTGGGGCATTGGGTGTCATCAGAAAATCAAACATTTCGAGTGTTGGTTTTTCTGGAATTTCTTCAAGGTTGAAACTAAACGTTGAAGATTTTTCGCCCTCAACCAGGGCGTAAATCTCTTTATCTAATAAAACTGACATTGTTTATCTCCTTTTTTCCAGATTAAAAAGCAACCACGCAGAGGGTGGTACATAGTCTCTGCGTGGGTTGTAGGATTTAGGGTGTTATTTGTGCGCTATTTCTGCGCGTTTTTCTAGTATTATAGAACAGATTATCTACTTATTCCCTCGCGGGAATTCTCACATGGAGCCTCCTTATGGATGATTTACCGATTATGACGATTAGCACTGCCACCGAACAGGCCGAACTGCGCACTGTTCTAATTGCTATGGCGAATGGTTCTACCCTGCAAGATGCTTGCAAACAGGCCAGTATCTCTACTGTTACTGCTCGAAAGCGTATGGCGCAGTACCCGGAAGTTTTGTCGGACTTCAAACGCGCCAATGATGCTTTGATGCGCGGTCAGCTGCTTGCGATCATCGAAGCTCAGAATAAAGTCCTCAACAAAATCACAAGCCAGGTGGACATCATTCAGGACCCGGATACCTTGATGCGGATTAGCTCTCACTTGAACGCTGAGTCCAGCCGCATCCAATCTGCACTCAATACGGATGGTTCTTCGCGTGACGATGAAGTTAAGAAGATCATGGGCATCAGTCGCAAACCGATTGCATCGCGCATGGAAATTACGATCAACCTGAATGGGGAAAGTACCAAAGACGATACTCTCCCCATCATCATCGACGCGGAATCAGAATAACGGGAACGCGATCGACTGGAAGTATTCCCAGGCTGAATCGGCATCAGTAGTACGAAGATAAATAGTCTGGGGTCTATCAAATTCCACTAGATTCAACGTGATTTCGAGTGAGGAATCGATAGTACCCGGCTGATTGGTATCCTTGTCGATGTAGTTTTCAAGTGGCGAGTAATCCACTTTTACGACCTGGTCGGAATTGATGACCGTGTTGCCAATTTTTAGTAACATTTTTTCTCCTTTCAAAATGGCATTAGAACGTTCGTTCTAATTATGGATGTGGGTTAGTGTGCTTTTTCCAGAAAAAACGCTCAGAAGCCTTCCTGTGGTCATATAGCGGTATCTGGGCGCTCTTCAAGATTTCATTTTGCTTGCCAATTTCGCCTTTTGGGGTTGTATCGGTCAGGAGTGGCGCATCGGGTCATCTTTGGCCCGTGGCATACGAACGAAGTTGTTGATTTCCAGGCCAGCATGCGTCATCCTGTAGGACGTTTGAGAATGATCGCGTCCATCCATGTGTGCCATCATTTGGCGCTGGAATTTGGTGGTTTTCAAGTCCAGATGATGAACTGTTTCCAGGTGTTCACGAATTTCCGACCTGCTCAAGGTGGATTCGGTGCCGCATGTTATACACTGCCATAAGTCAATCTTTTCAATCGGAGTGGATTGTTGGCTCATTTCCCCATCTCCGGGGCGACACGAGCAATGTCTTGCATTTTTTCTCGCAATATTTCATCAGCGAGCCTCACCTGCTTTTCGTACAGCGAGTTTTCGCCATATTTTTTGACGATAGCTTTACAGGTATCGTCAAAATTCCCCCAGTAACAACCAAGCGCGAACATTGTTGTACCGTCGAAAATTACCGCATAACCAATACGGCCTGAACTACCGACTGGTCCGAAGGACATAATTCCGTCTGCATCGTACAGGTCGGCACAGCTTAGGTCGACACTGTTCAGATCAACACCACACAGGTTGGCACCACTCAGGTTGACACCTCCCAGGTTGGCACGACGCAAGTTGGCACGGCTTAGGTTTGCACCGCTCAGGTTGACACCACTCAGGTTGGCACCAAATAGGTTGGCACCGCGCAGGTTGGCATTGTACAGGTTGGCACGGCTTAGGTTTGCACCGCTCAGATTGGCATAGCTTAGGTTAGCACTGCGCAAGTCGGCACGGGCTCCAGTGTTTCTATTTTCGGCCCACTTAGCATGAGCGGCAATGATGTCGACCAGCAAATTACCATTAACTTCTATTTCATTTATGTCTCTCATTTTATTTCCTCCTTTCTTGATATCTTTCTTGATATTCTTTATTCGCACAATCTTTACAAAAAATTCCACATCTACCAACAACAAAACTACTTTCTGGATGTCCACATAGAAGAAGATTTGTTGTCATAGTATTTTCCAGTGCGGCGCAGGCAATCGACTTGATAGTCGGAATCATCTCCCAGACACCGTCATATTCTACGCGACCTATGGTTGCTATCTCTCCCAGCGCCTCCCGCAGCCGCTCAATCTCTAAGCGCAACTTAGAGTTCTCGGTAATTGCCTTATTGCCTTTTTCGATTTCGTCCTGCGCGCGGTCATACTCATAAATCATCCGCTCTACGATGTCAGCATCGAAACGCTTGCATCCATCTGTAAGTTTTCCGCGCACAAATTGAATAATTATTTCTTCTCTCATTCTGTTTGCTCCTTTCCCTCGAGGGAATTCTCAAGGTTTTCGATGATCGCCATGTACTCTTGATTCAGATTGGCGAGGTAGGATGCCAGGTGATCTACGCCCATTTTCATCAGGTGCAGGGCCAGGTCTTTGTAGGTGATGTGCTTATGGTTGTCAGGTGCCATATTTTCCTTTCTTTTTTATGGTGACGATGCATTGATTTTTCGGTGCATCCCACCCAATGTGATAATTAAAACGATGATAGTAAAATCTTTTTGCCAAAGTGGAGTAACTTACTCCACTAACCGCTATCATATTATCTTTGGTTAGTGAAGTAAGTACTTCGTCTAGAAAATCATTGCCTCTTTTGTAGGCAATATTTTTCATCAAACGATTTCCAGTTCTTCTAGATTTTTTAATTCTTTCTCGCGTTTTTCAACGCATTCTTCACACAGCCACAGGTGGTACCAGCGTGAGATTGTGACCTTGGTCAGTTCACCATCGGTGCGAAAGGTTTTCTTACAACCTTCGCAATCCGAGTAGATCGGGTCATCGGGCGGGTCAAGATGTCGGTCATACGGATCACGACTCATAGCGGTTTCCCGTTATGAGTCGCATCGTTCTCGATAATCCAAATACCGGTTTTGGCAAGCACCTCAAGGGCGTTCATGATACTGAACTGAACTTGTACCTTACCCTGATTACGGGTTTTCACTCCTACAACCAATTTTTTTGCCAGGTCGTCGATGATGACCTTTTGCTCGGGTGGCAGTTTCAGGTAAGCAAAGCCAATATCTTCGGGAGTAAGGTATTGCGCGTTGGGTTGCAGCATGTCATTCATGGTTATTCTCCTGGGTTCGATGGGTTGTTGAAGAGTTCAACTATTTCTGCGCGTGTGGGTATTCGTCCACCAAACTCGCGCCTAAGTGCTTCGAAAAATTGTATTGATGGCGTGTACATCCACGCGCCACGGATACTCGGATAAGCATTTGGGTCTGTTACCCATTCTTCACTGCCATTTGGGTGTTGAACATGAAATACCTGATTGACCTTGCCAGGCTCCAGACCTACTCCGATGTTGAAGGAGTAGTCGATGTGGGAAGTTCTCTCGAAATATTCTCGTTTGTGTTTTACTTCCCGATCCGTCTGCTTATCCATCAGGCGGATAAGCAGGAACGGAAGGACAAATACGAGAATTCCAACAACGTGCCAAAAGTTATCGCTCATTTAGTACCAGGCTTCGAGCGGTTTATCAGCGCCCATCTGCCATGACACAACCAGGGTGCGCCCATGCCGATCGACAATATCGTCCCAGCCGAGAATTTTCGAGACGACAAAGCGGCCCAGCACATCACTTCCCTCAGCCCGAATGTTTCCGCAGCGCAATGGAGAGCGATAGCCGTTGTTGTCGTACTTGCTCTTTTTGAGCTTCTTTTCGAGCCGATTTTCAAACTTCAAGCCAACGTCATAGCGCACTTTCTTACTGACATCGCTCAGAATGTCATAGGCGTTGCGAATGTCCAGGAACATCTCGTTGGCGTTTGGCTCTTTGCAGACATCCGGGTGCCATTGCCTTACCATGCGCCGATAGCCAGCTTTGATCTCGTCCGCGCTGGACTTGGTCGATACGCCAAGAATGCCGTAAAGCGTGGACATATCAACTTTGGGATGTTCAGCGGTACCTTCGAACCATTCCCGCAAGACCTGTTCCGAGAACACAACCGTCCAGTTGCCATTGCTGTAACCGAATGCCGAGAATTCACCGTTGCCACGATCCTTGACCTGCCCAACATAGCGCAGATCAATATCACGATATTCGGTTTTGAGTGTCGTCAGTACAGGCATCGGAACGGAGTCATCCGGGAATAACTGGCGCAAAGCCTGAAAGTGCTTCGCGTCAACTTTCCAGCTTTTTTCAGCGCCTTCCCATTTGCGCCCGGTGTTCGGAATGGAATTTTTCAGTTCTGTGACCAGGACAGGGTCGTAGCCAAACTTGACCGTGTAGCAGCCATTGTCGAAAGTGATGTCAGCCATTTAGCCCTCCAGCAATCCACAAATACCGGACGCGAGTTCTTTGACGAGCGGTTTGATCTGCATCTCACCACCACAGACAGAGGCCAGCTTGCGAAGGAATTCCCGGCCTGAGCCATCTTCCGGGCCAACGTAGATACAGTCGATGCGGTTCTTGAATTTGCGAGCTTCGGTAAGCGCATCGGCTTCATCGTCCGGATCGCCATCCGAGATCAGGAAAAAGCGCATCCCAGGGATTGCATCAGCCACACGCACATATCTGAGCGCATCTGCCATGTCCGTAGTTCCCGCCGGGTCCATCAAGGATCCATTGGGCAGAAAATACTGGCTGCGGGAAAATGCCACGATAGCGAGTTTTCCCGGGAGAGTGTTCTGCAATTTCTCAAGTTCTTCCTGCGCAACTTCGTGACGAGACTTTCCGCCCTGAGCGTCATCCATGCTCATTGAGCCTGAAATATCAACCAGAATAACGGCGTCGACGTTGATCCAGCTTTCAGCCAGGGAGCGACCTGCTTGACGAGTCATATATCCGAGAGAACCTTTTACGATTGCGTTTGCATCCATGATC
>CAILYI010000030.1 GCA_903838415.1 uncultured Anaerolineae bacterium
CTCGTTGCCATAGCGGACCTCGATTCTGGTTACTAATTCTACCCCTAAGCGGGGTGTCCAGTTTTATGGGTCCACTACATTACTGCCTCGTTTTTAATCATCGCGATGCAAATTGATTTTGCAAATAAAAGCGCAGGCCCCAAAACATATGCTCACCGGTGAGCAAATCCCACACACAGGAGATTTGCTCAAAATGACAAGCAATTCAAGTGCCGACGAAATCGAACGACAGATGGCCCCCAGTTCTATGCTCGGAAATGTTGATACGTATCCGGGCAATTCCATTGATGCAATCGGGCCCCAGTGTGTTTTGCATAAATGGTTGGTAATTTCTTCAACGAGAGAAGCGCCTTTTAGAAGACATTTTCCCCATCTGCTCCGTGAAAATTCTTCGGAAGGGAATTTTCACAATGAAAGATAATGATTCTTCCATATCTGCCAAACAGCATTTGGACGATTTCGAGCGCGCCCTGGGAGAATTTCTAAAAGGTCTCCTCGGGCCATCAAACGATGGCCTGCCACCCGGGTTGCCAACACCTGTGAAACCGGTTGCTCCTCAACCAGAAAAAGGGACCAAAAATGACAAATCCGGATAGCCCCGTTAATAACAGGCCTTCACCTAATAATTTCCAAACGTATGCCAAGCCAGCGATCATGCGCGAATTTCTAAATTTTATCGACTATATCACGGGTTCACGAATTGCCGCGCCCTATTGGGATATTTCTCATCTAAGAAGGGACATTTTTTGAAATTGTCCCGCATTTTATGTTGGATAATTCTGACACACAATTCCAGCTTTAGATTCAAATACGTGCATCATGCACAGATCGGAGAAACTCATGGATAACGAACCTGTTCCCTACAACTGGGCTTACGAAAAAAGGCTGAACTCTTTTTGTCTTGACCTAGCCATCGAACTACGCCGTCTGACCGGGCGCGATGCGAAAATCGATTCGAAGGATCTGCCTAAATGCGCCGCACCCGAGAGGATAGCGGAGCCTACAAAAGAATCTTAGTTTCAGCCGCCTTCATTACTTACATTCGACTGACCAGTTGGCCTTTTTCAGTCAAACCACTACTAAACGTATAAATGGAAAACACCTTGCAAAAAAACTTTAGTTTTAATAATTTTCAATCCCCTGAGCAAGTACTTGATTATCTTTCAGGTATCTTGCAGGAGGGGGCGAGCCCGAATAAAGTAAAAAGGGTAGTTTTGTACATCCGAAAATCGCGAATTGTAAAAAAAGGCGATGTTGAACAACCCCATTATTCGCCAATTGTGCAAGTCAGCACCATGCTCAAGATTGCCGAGCAAAACGGATGGGAAGTGGTTGATATCATTTACGACCTAAACCGTATCGGGAAAAATGCCAAGCGCGAGGGCTTTCAAAAAATACTGGACCTCGCAGATGGTGGGTTGGTGGATGCCGTTTTTTGCCAGTACTTGAATCGCACCTATCGCAATGGGTTCACCTTCCCTATTTTTCTAAACTACCTCGAAGAGCGCAAGGTGGAACTAATCAGTGCAACTGAAAACCTGGACAGCCGCACTTTGATGGGACGCATGATGCTGTCGATGCGGGCGATTGTGGATGAAATGCCCGTGTGGGAAACTTCCGACCGCGTTCGTGGAGTAAAGGCCTTTTTTGCATCCAGTGGACATTCAAATGCGTCGTCTCGTTTCGGTTACTGTAATGGCCTGTGCTCGCGCTGTACCGATCCGAACGGCCCAGATTATTGTCCAAAAGCTGGTGAGCAGGATTGCGCAAAATATGATGGGAAAATTCTAATCCCCATACCCCACCCGATCGAGAGCCACGCGGTGCGCCTCATCGCCCATGAGTATCAAAACATTAACAGTGACCAAGGCCTAGCCGACTTGCTAAACGACAATTTTTTCATCCTGCCGGATGGTAAAAAAATCCAGTTTCGCACCAAAACGTGGAAAAGCAACAGCAGCTTGGGCAAGTTCAAAAAAGATAGCATCCGGGAAATCATCAGAAGCGAGTTCTATTTCGGCATCGTGACGCACCAGGAGACCCCGCCACTAAACATGAAGGACGATCTGCGCCATCCAGAAAAAATAAAGGCCAAGCAACACCGGCGCAACGACCCAAAGGAACGTTACCCCGGCAAACACGAACCACTTTACCCGCGCGCTCTTTGGGAAAAGAACATGCAGCTCCGTGCCGCCAAGGGTAATGCACAGGGTAGTTCCAACAAGCCAGGTGCCAAGGCTTTGTTGAGCGGACTGGCGAAATGTTGGGAATGTCACCAAGAAGGGCTGCTCCGCGCCAACAGCAAGCTGGTTTCTTTGCGCGGTACCACTAATGGCAGCGGAAAGGTAGTCTACCGTTGCTTGACCATGCTTGAATGTCACTCGACCAAAGACATTAAACCAACCACGCTACACCAAACGGGCATCCAACTGGCCGGAAAAACCGATTTTTTAGATCTGATTGAGCGACACCAAAAACGCACTCTGCATAGTGCGCCCCTCCTTGAGCAAGTTAAGCAGTTGCTCGAAAAATTGACCATCCCTGTCGAATGGCATGAACGCATCCAGGCCTATTATCTTTCAGACGAAGGACTAAACGAATTTGACCGATTGGGGCGGAATCTGGCCGCTGAGTTAGAGGATTGCCGTGCAATGTATCGTCGCCAACTACTTGACGAAGCTGAGTTTGACCAACACTACCGCCGTATTTCGGCTCAAATGAACCGTTTGCGTCCATCAGCAGACTCCCAAGCTTGCGCCATTTTGCCCAAGCTGGACAATTTCAAGGCTCTTTGGGATGAAATGAGCCATGCTGGCCGCCGCGCTCTGCTGGAGGATATTTTTGTTGACTTGTTTTTCGATAGCCAGGAAAGGCTACGCGGTTACAACTTGCACGAGCCTTTCAAATTGCTTTTGGGTGCCGTGAACGAAACCTCGCCACTCAGCCTCTGAAGGTTGCTCACCAAACTGGACATAGCGAATCCAAGGTTTGCGTAGCACCTGAAAATAGCACAGCGTCACATCACAGGATGCGACGCTGTTTTTTGTTTTAGGTGAAAATAAAGTCTACAGGTCGAAATGTTTGCTCAGTAAGAGCTTGATCGCATCCGCCACTTGACGGCGCAGCCCGGCATCGGCGATTTTCGCAATATCCAGCGCCACTTCCACGGCTTCCGGCGGCAGCCCGTCTGCGCTGACCATTTTGACCTTGAAAACCTCGATTTCCGGCCAACCAGCCAAGGTGATAAATTCGTTTGGATCGATCCCAAAGTGGTTGGCCATCAAAACACAGGAGGTGATGTTGGGTCTTTGTCCGGATAAAATGCGCCGCACTGCTTGCTCATCCAGCCCGGAGCGCAAAGAACTTTCCCGATAGCTTTCGTTAAAACTTTTCATCAATTCGCGCAACCTTGCCACCAAGGGCTCGGGATCAAAAGGTTTCTCGCGAGCCTTTCTTTTTACCTTGGCAATTTCACTGGCTGGCATATTGAACCTCGGGACAAACGGATTTTGATGCTTGCCTCACATTATACCCATGAAAGGACATTCGAACTATGAACCAAAATATTCCAGATGCCACATCCCGCATGCGAGCAGTCGGATATCGGCGCGTCTCCATGAAAGACCAGGTGGATGGGCACAGTCTCGATGCGCAGGAAAACAATATTCAACGCTACGCAGCAGATCATGGCTGGCAGTTGATCAATATTTATATTGATGCTGGCATTTCTGCAAAAAAAGGCAGCCATCGCCCCGCTTTTGAACAATTGATGCAAGATGCGCAGGATAAAAAATTTGAAGTGGTTGTTGTCGATAAAATCGACCGCTTCTACCGTCACTTAAATGGCTTGCTCACCACCCTGGACCAGCTCAACAGCTATGGGGTTTCATTCGCATCTGTTCAAGAACATCTTGATTTTACTTCCCCCTGGGGCAAGCTTATGCTGACTGTGTTGGGCATGCTCGCGGAAATTTACCTCGACAACCTTCGCCAGGAGACGCGCAAAGGAAAAGTGGAACGGGCGCACAAGGGTCTATGGATGGGGGGCATTCCCTATGGGTAGGGTAATGGTCTCTGTTCAAGATGCACAGACCCGAATGGCAAGGATTACTGCCCTGATTTTGGAAAAGCAGATAAATCGGACGGCAAGGTAATTGTTCCCCACCCCATTGAAAGCAAGATCGTCCAGCAGGTGTTTGCCTGGTACCTGACCGGAGAATGGACCCATCGCTTAATCGCCCTTCAGTTGAACGAGATGACAGTCACCCTGGAAGATGGAAGCCAGATTCCAGTACGTCAGAAGGGTTTAATCGGCAGATCTGTTGCCGGACCATTCACACGCGACATGATCCGCGACATGCTCAATCGCCTCGCATATACTGGAAAAACCCCTTATTACGGCACGTCTGAAAATGCCCGTTATAGGCATCGCAAAGAACCAATCGAAATTTGCGAAGGGCTTCATCAACCCATCATCACGCCGGAAACTTTTTATCGCGCACGCGAAATCTGTCTTTTGAAAACGCATGTTCCCTATAACAGCCAAAGCCCCATCCATCTATTTCCTCTAACTGGCATTTTATACTGCGCCCAATGCGGCAGTCACATGCGCGGGGCTTCTAAAGGACAGGACAAACTTCGTTACTACATGGATGCCAGCCAGGTAGACTGCACCTGCCAATGCCCTCAAAAATTGGTCCGCGCCGAACTCATCGAAGAACAGATCCTGACGTGGATCAAACAGGTTTTGGCGGCTGCGAACAATTCTGAATTGTCCCAAATCTATGCCAATCAGGCTATCTACGAAAACCGCTTTCACCGCGCCCAGGAACTCTACTTGGCAGGTGAAATCTCCCGAGAGATTTATGATAAGGAAAAAAACGCTGGGCAGATATCTCTGAACTCTTGCAGAATCAGAATATTGATACTAAAATAGAATTAGTAAACAAGGTTGCTCCACTTTTCGCTATGTGGGATAATCTATCACAACTTAAACGGAAAGAACTGCTTCGACTGGTCCTCGAAACAGTTCTCATCCACGGAAACGCATTCGTTATAGCACAACCGACTAGCGCGTTTTTGCAAGTGATAAACACTTGGCCGTGTCAGTGCGGGGAGGGCGGGATTTGAACCCGCGGTCGAGGGTTAAACCCCGACACTCACTTAGCAGGCGAGCCCAATCAGCCACTCTGGCACCTCCCCAGTATGCAATTGTTAAGATGACTAGCGGAGGGAGTGGGATTCGAACCCACGGTGGCTTTCACCACGACGGTTTTCAAGACCGTTACCTTCAGCCGCTCGGTCATCCCTCCGAGCGGACAGATTTTACCATAAGATTCACCACAAATCAGGGATTCAAAAACCTTCATCTCAAACCAATGCTGAGCAGCGCCATTACATTCCAGACAATCTTGGTATAATTCGCGCCTAACGCATTTTTACCCGTAAGGACACCTATGAAATACCATATTTGGACAGAAGGCTGCCAGATGAATGTCGCCGATTCGCAGCGTGTGGGCTCGGCGCTCGAGCATCTCGGCTATACCCACACCGCAAAGATCGAATCCGCAGATGTGATCGTCATGAATACCTGCGTCGTTCGTCAATCCGCCGAAGATAAAGCCTATGGACGGCTCAGTTCGCTGCAGCCGCTGAAACAGAAAAACCCCGCATTGGTCATCAACCTGATGGGCTGCCTGGTGGGAGTCCGCGGCCACGATAAACTGCGGAAGCGCTTTCCGTATGTGGATGTGTTTTCCCCGCCATCTGATCCCGGGCCTCTGGTTTCGTACCTGACCCAGGGCGAAATCCGCTCCCTCGAAGATGCAGAAACCACCCGTCGTTTTTTCGCCATGGACGAGGAGCTGATTCTCCCTGTGGCCGAACGCGGAAAACTCGTCTCGGCGCATGTTCCCATCGTTTATGGCTGTTCCCACGCCTGCACCTACTGCATCATCCCCTACCGCCGCGGCATCGAACGTTCACGCCCCGTCGGCGATATCGTTTCAGAAATACGCGCACTGGCAGCCCAGGGCGTCAAAGAAGTCACCCTGCTCGGACAGATTGTCGACCGCTACGGCACCGACGTTCCCGATGGGCCCAATCTCGCCGGGCTGTTGCGCCTCGTTTGCGAAGTGGATGGCATTGAACGCGTCCGCTTTCTCACTTCGCATCCCAACTATTTCGGCAATGAACTGATCGATGCCATCGCCAGCCTGCCCAAAGTGATGCCGCATATCGAACTGCCTATTCAGGCCGGGGATGATACCGTGCTGGAAAACATGAAACGCGGCTATACCCAACAAGCCTACCGCGACATCGTCGCTCAAATCCGCTCGAAAATCCCCGATTGCTCCATCGCCACTGATATTATCGTCGGCTTCCCTGGCGAAACCGACGAACAGTTCATGCAGACGTATCAGGTGTTGGCCGACCTGAAGCTGGATGTGGCGCACCTGGCGCGCTATTCCATGCGCGAAGGCACGGTTGCCACCCGCCGCATGAGCGATGATGTGACGGATACGGAGAAAATGCGCCGTTTCCGTTTACTTGAAGATTTGCAGGAACAAATCGTCACCGAAATCAACGCCCGTTATCAGGGACAGACCGTGCCCGTTTTATTTGAAGAAAAAGTCAAAGGGAGATGGCGCGGTAGAACCCCCACCAATAAGCTGGTTTTTGTCGAAACAACAGAAAATCTAAAAGGCCTCACCGTCCCGGTTCAAATCACCTGGACCGGCCCCTGGAGCATGCAGGCCAACCTGCTGCAGCAAATTGCCCCAATCCAGCTGTAAATCAACTTCCCGGTAAAAAACATCTCCCGCTTTCGTGGGAGATGTTTTTTTATAAGCTGTTTACAACTGACATATACAAATTACCAACACCAGGGCCAAGTGTTGCCACAGCGACAATTATAACAAATGCTACTAAGATAAGAATGAACGCGTACTCAACCATGCCCTGACCCTTTTTATTCTGCTCGTTCATTTGCATCACCTCCTTTCAATAAGATACGTCACCTTTTATTTTAATGATTATTCCACCATAATACAACCAAACAAGTCCGCAAACACCTTTCTAAAATGCAAGGTTTAAGACTAATTCCCGTTTTAACCAAAAGCGCACAATGGGCGGACAGGGCAAGACGCGCAATCGGGTTTGCGGGCGTGACAAATTTCGCGTCCCAGGCGGATAATGTTCAAATGCGCGGCATAATACGTTTCCGGCGGAAAAATCCCCTCCAGGTACGGATGCGCCGCTTCCACATTCAGGCTTTCAGGCCGCAGCCCAATGCGCCCGGTCACCCGATAAACGTGCGTATCAACGGGAAAAGCTGGCCGCCCCAGCGAAAAACACAGCACAATGGCGGCAGTTTTTGGCCCAACCCCGTTGAATTTTGTCAACCAGGCGCGCGCTTCCTCGAGCGGCAACTCCTTCAGGAAGGATAAATCGAGGCCGCCGCGCTCGCTGGTAATTTGACTCAGCACCTGTTGGATGCGCGGCCCTTTTTGATTCGCCAAACCCGCCACCCGAATACTTTCCACCACTTCGACAGTTGGTGCGTCCCTGACGGCCTCCCAGCTGGGAAATTTGGCGCGCAAGGCATTAAAGGCTTTGTCGCGGTTGATGTCATTCGTATTCTGCGAGAGAATCGTCGAAACCAGCTCATCCACCGCTGGCAGCGGATTGCGCCAAATGGGTTCACCGTAAAAATCGAGCAGAGTCTGGTAGACGGCTAAAGCTTTTTCTTTCAACATGGCAGTCCTGGAAATAAAAAGAAAGGAGCAAAAAGGCCAATGGAAGCCTTTTTACTCCTTTCCGTTGCGGATTAGTTCGTGTGCAAGACAAAGGTCGGGCGGCTGACGCCCACTTTGAGTTTGCGGTAATTCTCCAGCTCGATCTGCGGCCCAAAAGCAGACATTTGCGCAAGTTGAGCTTCTGTCAGCGCGCCCAGCGCCTGCAGGACCGCCAGCGTCACCCCATTTCGCGCGCGATCTGACAGATCGCCATCGCTGACTTTAATGGCGATGCCAATTCCGGGTGAGTCGGGTCCGAGTGCGCCGGGGAGCAGACCAACACTCTGGAATCCCTCCGCACCTCCTTTGACGAGGATATGCCCATTTCCGGCCTGCATCAGCGCCGTATCGAAACGCCCCGGCCCGCCGACCATATCGGGGTGAGCCATCATGGCCGAGGTGATTGTTTTGCAGGCGGCCGCGCGTGCGGGCGTTTGCTCAAAAGGATCACACAAGCGGGCATAACTGAGCGCGGCATTGTAAAGCGGAACGGCAAAATTCGGTGCCGAGCAACCGTCGATGCCCAGTTCCACCTTTTCGGTGGGCAAACCACACATCGCGGCAAAAGCATCCAGAATGCTTTCCTGGATCGGGTGGTGGAAATCGATATAGTTTTCAAGCGGCGCGCCGCGCAGCTTGGCGTGCGCCAGCATGCCGGTATGCTGTCCGGAACAATTGTGCCGGTAAGGCGTGGGCAGCTCACCGCGCACTTTCATCGCATCGGACGTGGCTTCGTGCATGGGATAGTGCATGCCGCACATCAGGTCGGTCACGTTCACGCCAATTTTGGCCTGCATGCCTTTCACCATTTCGACGTGTTCATCGGTACCGGAATGGGATGAGCACATCAACGAAATTTCGCGCGGAATCAGGCCGAACTTTTCATGTCCGCCGCGCTCGATGAACGGCAACGCCTGGAAAGGCTTGGCGCTCGAACGTAAAAAAGTCACCAACTGCGGATCGCCCAGGGATGCCAGCAAACGTCCATGCGAATCCACCACCGCGGCGGCGCCAAAATGGATCGATTCCACAATGCGGCCGCGCGTCAATTCAAAAACAGGCTGGAAGGAGTTTGTCACGTTATTCCTCTTCGATTTCGGCCGGGCCGGTTGAACGGTAGTACCGACCAAAGTAATGTTTTAATCCATGCGAAAGCCGCTGGGTAAATTGTTTTTGCTTTTCTGCCGGGGCTTTCACTGCCAACATCAATGACGGAATCAGGCCTTCGGGGGTCTCGACTCCGGCCTGCTTTTGCGACAGCGCTTCGAGTTTTTCATGGATAGTCTTAATCTGCTCGTACTGCGCCTGAACTGCGGTATACGGTACGACGCCGCTGCGGCCGCTGACAATGGTGTAATCCTTGTATTCAGCCTCCAAATGATCGAGCGATTTCAGCCATTCGGGCAAATTGGCGCTGGCCAGAAAGGGTGTCTGATTCTTGAGAACCAGATCGCCAACGAAGACGATTTTCGACTCTGGCAGGATCACCCAGCAGGCGCCGGGTGTCGGGCCGGGATGATGTTCCAGCAAAACCGAGACGTTGCTCCATTCAATGGTCATCACTCCGGTGAAGGAGATTTCGGGCGGCGCCCAACGGATGCTACCCAACCCGACCACTGATTCCCAGTCCGAACCGGTTTCGTCGCCTTGCGCCTTGAAGGTGTTTGGGCGATTGCGAAAGGTTTGGGCGGTTTTTTCGTGCGCCACAATCGTGCAATCCATGGCGCGAGCGCCCAATGTCCGGTCAGGATGCCCATCCAAATTAATCAATAAACGTTCCACACCGCTATTTAAATTGAGCAGGGCGGCGCGCCATGAGCGGCCATCTTCTGGGGATGGCGGCGCATCAATTTGAATCAGCCCATGTGGCAGGGCGATCACCCCCAGTGTTACGCCTGGATACTTATTTTCAATATAAACCTGATTTACAAGTGACTGCATGTAAAACTCCTCTTGATATGAGCCGAAAGATTTTTTTACGATCGACTCCTATTTTTTATTTACCATTGGTACGGTGAACAGAAACTTGGAGCCTCGTTCCGCTGCCGGTTCGACCCAAATCTTGCCACCATGACCCTGCACCGCCAATTTGCAGAAGGCAAGCCCGACGCCCAGCCCTTTTGCGCCCGTTTTATTCTTGAGACGGGCAAACTTATCAAAAATACGATCACGCTCAGTCTCCGGGATACCCTGCCCGTTATCCAGCACGAAAAAGCGGACGTAATCGCCGTCAACTTCAGCGCCAATTTCAACGCGTCCACCCATGGGAGTGTATTTAACGGCATTTTCGAGCAGATTGATCAACACACGGCGTATCATGTCGATATCCACCCAAAGAGGAGACAAATTTTCAGCGACCAGGGTGATGATCGTTTGTTCACGCGCGGCTGCGGAGGGTCCGACCGCATCCACAGCATCAGTGACCAGCAACGCCGCTTCCACGGATTGGCGCTCACCGACCGGCTGATTTTGTTCTAGGCGATTCAGGTCGAGCAGAGAACTGACCAGTCGTTGAATGCGATTGATCGAATCGTGAGCGATCTTCATGATCGGCGCGGCATTTTCCCGCTCCGGCTCCGAGAGAATCATATCGAGCATTTCCACGCTGGAAAGAATATTGGCCAGCGGCGAGCGCAAATCATGATAAATCATCGCTGCCAGGTCTTCGCGCAAACTATCCAGTTCTTTGCGTTCGGTCAGATCCCGCAAAATCCATTGGATGCTCTTGGTCTCATCGAAGATCACTTTACGGGAATAGACTTCCACCGGATAGGTGCCGCCGCGACTATCATACAAAGTTGATTCGTATATCAGCCCAGAATCGCCAATTTTCTCAAATAATCGGCCCGTTTTCTCATAGTTAATATCGTGGACTTGTGCGATCAGAAACTCATGCAATGCTGCGGCCGAATGGCCCGAAAAAAACACTGCCTGTTTATTGACTTCCAAGATGCGCCCCTTCAAATCAGTGATGATGATGGGGTCGATACTGTCTTCGAACAAGTCGCGGTAGCGCTTGCGGGCGGCATCCAGGCTTTCAAATAGCTGCGCATTTTGAATGGTCGTCCCGGCCAGCGCGCCCAGGCCCGTCAGCACGAACAAAGCGTCCGGATCAAAAGACTTGTTGACCGGGTTAATCGCCTCCAGCACGCCGATAACTTTTCCCTGCACCTGGATGGGAGCGCAGGCCAGCGCACGGACTTTCACACCGGGGATAATTTCGGTTTGCGACAGCAATGGTTGCGTGTCTGACGCCGCCGCAGGGATAATGACACCGTGCCCCTGAAAAGCCACCGTCCCGGCAATGCCCTCGTTCAGCTTTAGCCGTTTACCGATTACGACATCGCCATATTGGCTGGCGGCGCGAAACACCAATTCCTGATCTTCTACCAGCCCCAATGCGGTGATTTCCACTTGTAAAGCCTGCTTGGTCTGGGTCAGGATGTTTTCGAACAAATCATCCATACGGACAGAAGAACTCAAGCTGGCTGCGCCTTCAGCCAGAGCAGTCATCGCGCGCGCCTGGCGTTGACTTTCAGAAAACAGGCGCGCATTTAACACAGCAATACCGGCCTGGTCAGCAATCGCCTGCATCAGGTCGAGATGGTCCACGTTATAAGACCCTGGCACCGGGTGAACCAGCGTCAGCACGCCGACCAGTTTCTCGCGCGTCATCAGCGGTACGCAAATCGCCGATTTCGCGCCCGAACGATCCATGGCGTCGTCTTCACGGAGCAACCAGCGCGAATCCTTGCTGGTATCGGGCACCAAAGCCGCCTGACGGTTTCGCACCACCCATCCGGCCAGACCGTGGTCCACGGTAGCCTTCAGTTGCATCGTATTGCTCTCGCGCAGTTGATTGCCGTAAACGATCGCCGAATCAACCGCCCGGCCATAATCATCCATCACCACCACGCTGCCACGCTCACCGCCCACATTCTTAATGGCGGAGAATAGCACACGCGTCAGCACGGTTTTCAAATCCAGCGCTGTGGCGAATTCACGGCTTACTCTGTAGAGCAGTTCGAGGACTGCACGTTGATCTTGGACCATAGTACCTCGAATAGGGACTGGCGGCAGCGGCCTGCATTACAAACCGTTGCTGCTATAAATATTTCAAACCCGACCCAGTGTTGAACAATACCACGCGTTCATTCTTACCCAGCCAGCCATCCTGAAGCAGGTGTTTGACGGCGGTCAATGTAGCGGCGCCTTCGGGCGCTGCAAAAAGGCCTTCAACAACGGCCAATTCTTTCTGACAGGCAAGAATTTCTTCATCGGAGACGGCCAGCGCCGTGCCCTTACTCTCGCGGATGGCGCGCAGGATCAAGCGATCGGCAAACGCGCCGGGAACTCTCAACCCGGCAGCGATGGTGTGCGCCCCATCCCAAAACTGCGCCCGGTCACTTTTCCCGTTAAATGCGCGCACAACCGGCGCACACCCTTCAGCCTGGACACTGACCATGCGAGGCCGTCCGGCCCCGATCAAACCCAGTTGTTCCAATTCATCGAAGGCTTTCCACATCCCGACCAAACCCGTCCCGCCGCCGGTGGGATAGATGATCACGTCCGGCAGTTCCCAGCCAAAGGATTCGGCCAATTCCAGGCCCATCGTCTTTTTCCCTTCGCAACGATAGGGTTCTTTGAAAGTCGAAACGTCGAACCAACCGTGGTTTTTGGCATGCTCGCCAGCCAGTTTGGCCGCATCCGAGATGAGTCCATCCACCAGAACCAGTTCTGCGCCGGAGATTTTCACTTCCATCTGGTTGGAGATGGGCGCATCTTTGGGCATGTAAACATGCGCCTGGGCGCGCGCGCGGGCCGCGTAAGCCGCCAACGCGCCTCCGGCATTGCCCGCCGTGGGGATGACAAAGCCGTGTAAACCCAGTTCGAGCGCGCGCGCAACGGCCATCGCCAATCCGCGCGCCTTGAACGAACCTGTCGGGTTGGCGGATTCGTCCTTGATATAGAGTTCGCTCATCCCCAGCGCTTGACCGAGATTATCGACTTTCAGCAAAGGCGTGTCGCCTTCGCCCAGGGTCAGTCGAAATGCCGGGGCGCGCACTGGCAGGATTTCGCTCCAGCGCCAGATTCCTTTGGGGCGCGCCGACAAAGCCTGACGGGTAAGTGTGGTCCGCGCGGCAGAGAGATCGTAGCGCGCCAAAAGCGGCCCGCGGCAGTCCAAACAAAACGTCTGCACTTCATCCGCATTGAAAGGTTTGCCGCATTCGGGACATTCCAAATGGAGCAGGGAACTCTCAGGAAGTTTCATTGTTTGAAGTATAGCACAACCGCTGTTTTTCACGATTAAAACAGAAATTGCGCGTAGTTTCATATTTTAAGAGACGATTTGACGTAAAATAGGTACAAGGAGAATTTCCATGCCCCTCGATCTCACCCGCATTCAAGCTTTGTGCTTCGACGTGGACGGCACGCTGAACGATACCGATGATCAGTTTGCCGAACAGGCCGAGCCGTATTTCAAAGCCATCCGCTGGCTGCTGCCCGCCCGGGATTACAAACGCGCCGCGCGCCGTTTTGTGATGTGGGCTGAAGCGCCCGGCAATGCGCTGATCGGCCTGCCGGATTCCCTGGGCATCGATGATGAGCTGGCGAAAATCGTCAACTGGGTGAGCCAAAAACGCAAATCGCGCATCAAGCACTTCCGCCCCATTGTGGGCGTGATTGAAATGCTGGCCGCGTTCGGAGAGAAATACCCCATGGCGGTGGTCAGCGCGCGCGATGAGAATTCAACGCGCATCTTCTTGCGGCAGGCCGGGATTGAGCAGCACTTTGTCTGCTTGGCGGGCGCGCTGACTTGCGCCCACACCAAGCCTTATCCCGATCCGATTTTGTGGGCAGCGGCGCAGATGGGCGTCAAGGCCGAAAACTGCCTGATGATTGGCGATACAACCGTGGATATGATCGCCGGAAAAGCCGCCGGGGCGCAGACGGTGGGCGTGCTGTGCGGTTTTGGCGAGAGAAATGAACTGCTCCGAAAAGGCGCCGATCTCATTTTAGAAAGTACGCCGGAGCTGACGGGCATTTTGCTAAAAAAATAGGGCATCTCCGTAAGCGACAAAAAAGGCCGACTCACAAAGCTGAGTCGGCCAAAAGTTTAACTACGCTGCAAAAAGATCAAATGACAAATACTTGGTTTCCCTGGCGGCTTTGCATCCTGGCCGCTAGACGGTAAGGTTTTTCAGAAGTTGGGGGCAAGTTCTACTGCTAGACCTGAAGCGGCTGCGGTGGTTTGACCAGTTTCACAGCCAGCACCCACAACACTGCCAACAAAATTCCGCCCAGCAGGAAGGGCACCGGCGCGCCAAACCATTGAAAAAGCGAGCCGAAAAAGAGCGGCGTAATGGCGTTGGCCGCGCTGTAAAAGCCGGCTGAAACACCCAGAATTCCGCCGACCTCGTCCTTGCCGACCGATTTGGTAATCAGGCTGTTGATGGCGGGATGCAGCACGCCACCTCCCAGCGCCGCCGGGAAAGAAGCAATCAACACCCAGATAATCCCGAACCAGCCCTTATCCGCTTCAGACGGCAGCGTGACGTTGATAATCTGCGTGGAGGCTTTGCCCTGCATCTCCGAGGTAATCTTGGCCTGGTCATACCACGGCACCGGGATTTGGGGCGTGGTGGCTGTTAAAATAAGCCCAATCGCCAGCGTGGATAGGCCCATCATCACCAACCAGCGATCGCCATATTTTTTGCTCCACTTGCCGATAAACCCAGCCTGGATGGCGACAATGAACAACCCGGCCAGCACGAACAAGCCCGAGGTATCGCGCGCGCCCATCCCAAGTCGATTGAGCGCAAAGAGCGAAAACATCTGCTCGTAACCGCCGAAAGCCAGCTGCTGAGCAAACATCAGGATCAGCAGAATGCCAATCGTTGGCCGATTCAGGGACTGGAACATGGCCTGAAAAGTGAACGGCGCTTTCACGCGGACAGTCCCTCTTTCGGGATTGCGCGTTTCGGGCAGCCAGAAAAAGGTCAAAAGCAGGGACGCCAGCGAGAAGAAAGCGGCCGTGAAAGCAACGGCCTGATAATTATCATTCGATACAATCAGCACCACAAAGGCAATGATTGGCCCCAGGATAAAGCCAATTCCAAAGGCCGCACCAATCAGGCCGAGACCTTGCGTGCGGGTTTTCTCGTTGGTCACATCCGTGACAACCGCCTGCGCGGTGGAGATGTTCGCACCGGAAATCCCGTCAATGATGCGCGAAATAAACAGCAGCGGCAGCGCATTGGCAAACCCCAGCAGGATGAAACCCAGGAAAGTTCCAATCTGGCTGACGAGCAAAACCGGACGACGCCCAACGCGATCAGAAAGACGCCCCAGGATGGGCGCGCCGATAAACTGCATAAACGGATACGTGGCACCCAAAAAGCCAATCATGAATGCGTTCGCGCCAAAACGGGCGGCATACAAAGGCATCAATGGAACGATAATGGACAGACCCACCAGATCAACCAGGATGATGATCAGGACGGGCAGAACTTTCTTGAAATCGAGTTTTTCTTCAGCGTTGATGGCGGTTTCAGCGGTCATGTTTTTCCTTTTTGACGGGGAGTCCGGTTTTTGGGGTTTTTAGAATAACCCGGTCACGGTCAGCCAGCGACTACCGGGCAGCGACGTAACACCCACCACCACCAGCAGGATGGCGACCAGGATGGCGATCAGCCCATTTCGATAGCGTTTCTGGTCGTCGAGCTTTTTCCACATGGAGGGCAGGTGCCCCACCACAACGGCGATCAGCATGATGGTCAGATGTTCCCAGCGATAGCGCATGGCAAAACCACCTTCCAGCGCCATGCCGTTGATGATGAAAAATAAAATTCCGAGCAGCGCCTGGGTATCCATCAGCCCGGAAAACCCGGCGGCCAGGCCGCTGGCGGCGCGGTCATAAGGACTCTTTTGGATCAAGCCCGCCGCAAATTTGATTATCGCGGCCAATGCCACCAGGACGATTGCCCAGCGCACGATGGAATGAAGGGTAAGTAAAATGATCATTTGTTCTCCTTTTCGATGACGGTCAAAACATATTCCAGCCAATTCAACTCGGCCTGGATGTGGTGAATTTGGTGCGAAAAAATCAAGCCCAGGCTGCCCGCGTGCGCCGGAATGGCGCGGATTTCATCCAGCCGGGACTGCGCCTGGGCTTTTTGCGCTTCAAGCAGCGGGAGTGCTTCTTCCGGGGGCATCCAATCGAGAAACGCCAGCCCAATATCCCCGGAAAAATTGACGGGGGTGTACTCTTCCAGGTTATCGCGCAGCAGGCGCTGAAAAGCCGCCTCGCCAGCTTCCGTCAAGCGGTACACGCGCCGCAGCGGACGGTTGCCTTCCTGCGCGGCTGCGGCTGAAATCCAGCCGTCCTGGGCCATCTGGTCAAGCAGATAATAAGCGGTCGGTTTTTTTAGATCGGTGCAAAGCGCCAGGTTGTTATCAATGAACTCATTCAATTGATAACCGTGCATATCCTGCCGCCGCAACAAACCGAGGAGAAGTAGTTTCTTTTCCATTTTGAATAATCAGTCCTGACTAATCAAAACTATAACATTCGCGCCCCGCAAAGGAAATAACAAGAACGGGTGATTTGGAGGTCACCCGTTCTTCAGTTTGCATCATTTTCTCAGCGTGATTTTCTCTGTATTTCCCACTCTTTGACACGCTCGAGCAGATCTTCCAGCGAATGCAAATCCGCCACCGGAACTGATAGATTTTTCGTCTGCGTTTTGCTGTACTGGAAAACGCGGCTGCCCGCAAAAATGGCGCTGGCCTTGCGACGGAATTCCTCGTGCGACATATAACCCGCCAGCCAGATGTCCATGCCATAAATCCAGATATTGCCCCAATCTTGCGGCTGGACCAGGTAAATTTCACCTTTCGCGGCGCTGTGGATGCCCACCCTGGCTTCGGGGATGCTCTCCACATGGATATAGGCCAGGCTGTAATATTCATTGACGGCAAAAATCCGCGTTAACGGATCCAGCGTCAGGGTTTCCGTGACGAAATTCCGGTCGGCATCCTGTCCGCCGATTTCGACCTTGATTGGCGCGGCGCATTCACTTTTAAGCGCCAACCGTCCAAGCGGTGACCAAATTTGCGGATGCGACCATTCCTCCAGCAAAGGGTGGATGAGATAGGTCCGCTGGTTGGCAGTCACCGCTTTTTGAATGTCTTCGGGAGAGTTTGTCGTCAGCCCCAGTAAAAAGGCAAACAGGTAAAGATCCTGCTCGGTATGATTGGCAGCAAAAAACTGATCTTCGGGAATCAAGGCCGGGGCGTGTAAAACCAATTCCGGGTTGCGCCGCATGGCGGAAATCTGATTGCGCTTCGAAGTCACATACGTTTTTATGTCGCAGCGATGCCCGCCGAGCGCAACATCATAACGGTCCGGCTCGGTGAACGGCGTGGCGCCCTTCACATCAAACGGCGTGCCCTGCTCGTTCAAGTAGCGCCGAAAAGCCAGTTCCACGGCCACCCCGCCAACGATCCGGCGCAGGCGTGAGTACAGCGAGCCTCCCATACGATCGTAGGTGTGCGGCAGCGAGCGCGTGGCGTAGGCAATACCGCCCTCGGTCAGGTCGGGCGTGTAGGGCAGTTTGATAAAATCAGAGTCGCTGATCATAGGCGAGTGACCCAAGGAGTGCCTGTTTCTTCAGGGGCGGCGCAATTTTCCATCCACCAGCTAACGTCAAATTTTCAAAAGATCATTCCGAAACTGCAAACAATAATGATGAAAGGTATTACTGACCCAGGCGCTGCCCAACCCAAAAGGCGCCAGCGGCTGATTATCTTGCATCCAAATTTTTTCGTCTTTCAGGGTATAGACCTGGCCCAATTCGCGCGCCAGATCCCAGGCCAGCGGATAAATTTTACCGCCCTTTTTGACATTTTTGACAATAATCGTCAGGTACGCTTTCTCGCGCAGCAGCGGCTTCAAACCGCTGTAAATCGTCACCAGCCGCGTCAAAAACTCTTCGTAATCGTGCAAATTGCCCACGTCGTTGGGGTCTTCTGAATAGACCACGTCCAATTCACCGGATGCGCGTCGTTTTTTCTGATTTTCCGCGCCTTTGGCGTGCAACATGTCCCAATAAGGCGGAGACGTGAGCACATAATCGATAAGCGGGATGCCGTACTCGAGCGCTTTGAGCGCATCCCCGTTGATAACTTCGGCGACTAGATCACCCGCGGCCTGTGTCGCCACCAAACTGGCCTTTTCCTCGCTGACCACTTCTTTCGCAATCTGCGCATACTGCGGATTCAACTCAATTCCGTACGAATTTCGCCCGGCCCGCAGCGCCGCCACCAGCGTGGAACCGGTCCCGGCCATCGGGTCGAGCACGGTCTGACCCTTTTTGGTAAAAAACTCGATGAATTCCTGCGCCATCGTCTCGGGGAATTTGGCGGGATGCCGCAGCACGCCCTTTTTCCGCGGCGGCGGGTTGTGGATGAACCACGATTTCTGGAATTTGAGCCAGGTTTTTGAGTCGAGATCGTTCAGTTTATTGGGCATCTTGATTCATCTCAAATAGCTATGGCGTGGGTCTGGGGGTGCGGGATGGAACCGGCGTCTTTGAAGCGGTGGCGCTGGGCGTGGGAGAAACATACGCTACCGAATTCACCGTTAAATTGGAAAAACTGACGTTCATGCCATCCGGGCTGACGGCGCTGACAAAAGCTCCCAGGGCGCCGTTCCTGAAAACCGGATCAATCACCGTGAACTGGTAGCGTCCATTCAAGAAAAAGCGCATTTCAACCCCGGCGGCCCAGATCGACATTTTGACTTCGCCGGGCGCGCCGGGCGGCGCATCGCCGCTGGGAACCCAATCTTGCAGCGGCGTGGTCACGCCATCCCGCGAACGTTCGACGCGCACTTTACCGGTACAGTTGAGCAAAAAACGATAGGTGTAAGCTTCACTGGCCGTGCGAAACAACATACCGTAGGCGTCCGCGCCAAGGCAGCGATTGACCGAGACGTTCATTTCAGCATAGAAATCCGTCAAAATCAGGCTGCTGCTCAGGCTGGAAAGCGCCACCGGGGGAATGTTGGCGGCAAATGTGAGACGGTTGCGATCGAGAATGATGCTGTTGCCACCGTTGCTCTGTGTTTTTGCGCCAATCCAAGCCTTGGGGTCGCTGAAATCGTCGGAAAAGACCTGCGCTCCCAGCCCCGGAAATGGCCAGGGTGTGGCGCTCGCTTCAATGGTAGGAAAAACCGTTTCGGTGGCGGTGGCCGGGAACCAGATGACCGTTTTCGTGGGAGCCAAGCCCTCAGCAACGGTAGGCTGACTGAGGGGCAGCGCTGTTCCAGTCTCAAGGGATGCGGCACAAGCCGCCAGTACGAGAGTCGCGATGAGCAGGAAGAAAGTCAATGGGCGCATTTTAAACTGATGATGAATGGTACAGGCTTTTTGGGATAGAGTATTGTAAAATCAAATTACCATTTTAGACGTACTCCCGGTCTCTGCACGGGAAATGAACCTACCCATTCTAGCACAAGGAGAAGATAGATGAGCGAAAAAGCCGTGTTGGTCACCGGCGCGTGTGGTGAGATCGGCCAGGCTCTTATTCAAAATCTGTCGGCGCGTGGCGGTTACCGGATTGTGACTGCTGATCTGGCGCCCCTGCCCGTGGCGATTAAGTCGCTTTCGGCGGAACATCTGCAAGGGGATTTGGTAAACAGAATCAAGCAGTTTTATGATTACGATTTTGAGATTATTTACCACCTGGCCGCTTCGCTCTCGTCAAAAGCGGAGGTGGCGACCGAGGAAGCTCACCGCATCAACGTAGAAGGGACGATGCAGTTGTTGATGATGGCAGCTTATCGCTCGGAGAAGTACAAAAAGCCGGTGAAGTTCCTGTTCCCCAGTTCGATTGCGGCGTATGGCTTTCCGAACCTGCAGGCCAAGCAAGCCGCCGGATTGGTGAAAGAGGATGAATACAACACGCCACACACCATGTACGGTTGTAATAAATTGTACTGCGAAAAACTGGGATTGTATTACAGCCATTACTTTGGTCAGCGTCATCTTGACGAAAACCCGCCCACGATGCTCGATTTTCGCGCCATCCGTTTTCCGGGGCTGATCAGCGCCTTCACCCTACCGAGCGGCGGGACAAGCGACTATGGCCCGGAAATGCTGCACGCAGCCGCGCAGGGCAAGCCGTACGCCTGTTTCGTGCGCGAAGATACGAAAATTTCGTTCATGGCCATGCCTGATGCGATCAAGTCGCTGATGGTGCTGACGGAAGCTCCGCGAGAAAGCCTGAGTAACGCTGTTTATAACATTGCGGCCTTCAGCCTGACGGCGGGAGAATTCCGCAAGCGGGCCTTCGCGGCTTTCCCGTGCGCGCAAATCAGCTTTGAGCCGAATCCGCGCCGCCAGGGAATTGTCGACTCGTGGCCGGAAGATGTGGACGATGCCCTGGCCCGCCAGGAATGGAATTGGATGCCGGATTATGACGCGGACAAGTTCTTCGACGAATACTTCATCCCGGAAATCAAAAAGCGCTACGCTCACAAACCCAGCTTGAGAACACAGGAGTAATCAGCAGTCGGTCAATAAAACGAGACGAGTCAGCGGGGTTCCGCCCAACTCGTCTCGTTTTTTAATATCCAATCACAGCCAGCAGCTTACTTGTTTTCCACCATTTGTTCCCGCTCGGGGCCGACGCTTGCCAGGCGAACCGGCACGCCCGCCAGATGCGCGATGGCATCCAGATAGCCTTTTGCGGCGGCAGGCAAATCATCCCAGGTACGGATGGCGCTGACATCTTCCGCCCAGCCGGGAAGTTCCTGATAGACCGGTTCGTACCCTTCCAGGTTGGATGGGCCAAACGACAGGTCCACGATGGTTTTCCCGTTTTGATGGTAGCCAACGCACAGCTGAAGAGTCTGAAAACCGGAGAGAATATCCAGCTTGGTGATGACCAATTCGGTCATACCGTTGACGCGCACAGCGTAACGCAGCAGCACGCCATCCAGCCAGCCGACGCGGCGCGCGCGACCGGTGGTCGTGCCGTATTCATCCCAGGGATTTTGGCCTGTGCCGCGCAATCGCAAGGCCAAGTCATCAAAGACTTCGGTGGGGAATGGCCCGGAACCGACACGCGTCTGGAAGGATTTGCAAACGCCGGTCACTTGCGCGCCTTCGGCGGCGGTGACGCCAATGCCAAGACCGGTGAAAACCCCGGAGGCCACGGTGGATGACGAAGTGACAAACGGATAGGTGCCGTGGTCAATATCCAGCAACGTGCCTTGCGCGCCTTCCGCCAGGATGCGCTGTCCGGCGCTGATGGCGTTACAAAGTTCCAGCGACGTATCCGCAATATAGGGCAGCATCGCTTCGCGGCAACGCTGAAATTCTTCCACGACTGCGCCGTTATCAATTGGCGACGCGCCCAGGAAGCTCAACTGTTGATTGGCTTCGTCAATTTGGGCACTCAAATGCTGGAGAAAATCGGGTGCGAGCAGATCGCCGACGCGCAGTCCGCGCCGGGTGGCTTTATCCGTATAAGCGGGACCAATTCCACGCCCGGTGGTGCCGATATTGCCCTTGCCGCGTGCCACTTCCTGGGCCTTATCCAAAGCCATATGCGCGGGCGTGATCAGATGCGCGGCGTATGAAATTCGCAAGCGCTGCGGATTGATTTCCACGCCCGCCTTCTGCAGCATGTCCGTTTCATCCAAAAAAGCCTTGGGATTGACGACCATCCCATTTCCGAGCACCGCCACCGGTTTTGGATGAATAATCCCCGATGGAATCAGGTGCAGCTTGAAAAGTTTTGGCCCAACTGTGACGGAATGACCGGCGTTATCGCCGCCGTTATAGCGGGCAACATAATCCGAGTCGGCGGCAAACCAATCAACAATACGGCCTTTGCCTTCGTCGCCCCACTGAGCCCCAACGATAATTTGAAGCGCCATAAGTACCTCCCGAAATATAAATATTAGCTGGATTATAAAGTAGAATCAAGTAACCCTCCGAAATTTGCGGAGCCTGCGCCTCATAATCAGTTTACAGCCTGTTGTATAATGGAAATACCATGAAACGACTGAAATATATCATCGGACTTACCCTCACTTTCTTGCTGCTGGCAGTCGCATCACTCAGCGCGCGAGCCTCTGACGCGAATCAAAATCTCGCCACGCCCACGCCGGGGCCGGATGGACGAATCATCTATATCGTGCAGGAAGGCCAGACCTGCATCCAGATTTCGCTGCTGGCAGGCATCCCGCTCGATCAGCTTCGCTCGCTGAATCGTCTGGATGAAAATTGTATTCTCAGCGTCGGCCAAGAATTGCTGATTGGCGTTGGCGGCCCATCGGGCGGCACGCCTACCGCCGGACCCGCGCCTACCGTCACACCGGGGCAGGCCACGCCCACGCCCAGCCTGGGCGAAGCCACCGTCTGCGTCTTATTGTATGAAGACCTTAATGGTGATTCGTTGCGCCAGGATACGGAAGTGACCATTCCCAACGGCGCGGTCAGCGTGACCGGCACCTCCGGCGAATATTCGCAGACCTCCAACACTACCGCCGGAGCTGACCCAATCTGTTTCGAAAAAGTAATCCAGGGCACGTACAATATTTCAGTGGCCGCCCCGGAAGGCTATAATCCCACCACCCAGTTGAACTACACCCTCGATATCAAAGCGGGAGAGCAAATTTTCGTCGATTTCGGCGCGCAGCAAGCCGGGCAGGCCAAGCCGCAAGATGCCGCCAACGAAACCGGCTCCAACAATTTGCTCGGCATTGCCGGTGGCGCGCTGCTGTTGGCCGGGATTGGGCTGGGTGTATATGCCTGGCTGGCTTACGGACGGAAGCCCAATTACGATTTGCACAAATAACCACAAGCATGCTCTGGCGATTAAAAGCGGGGACGTTAACAGCGTCCCCGCTTTTCTTTAACCTGCCATCACGGTCACAAATTGCGCGTTTTCGTAAAGAGCATTATATAATCAGCGCATGAATCAAGCCACAGCCCAGCAATTGGTGGAACTCAATCGCAAATTCTACGCCGATTTTGGCGGACAATTTTCAGCCACGCGCCAGCGCATCCAGCCGGGGGTGCGGAAAATTCTATCGCGCCTGGATGGATCGGAGCAGATGCTGGATTTGGGCTGCGGCAATGGCGAACTGGCGCGGACTCTGGCCCAAACCGGATTCCACGGAACCTACCTCGGCCTGGATTTCAGCCTGCCGCTCCTGACTGACGCCGAATCCCAGCCCGCAGGTTTCCCGGCCACTTTCCGCGTGGTGGATTTGACCGCCGAAAATTGGGACGAGAAAGCTGGAAAAACTGACGTTTTTGCCCTGATTACAGCTTTCGCTGTGCTCCATCACATCCCCGGGCTGGAAATGCGCAGGAACATTCTCCAAAAAGTCCACCGCCTGCTCAAACCCGGCGGAAAATTCATCCACTCAAACTGGCAGTTTTTAAACAGCGAAAAACTCAAGGCGCGCATCCAGCCATGGGAAGCGGCCCATTTGTCAGCCGCGGAAGTGGACGAAGGGGATTATCTGCTCGATTGGCGCGGTGGCGGCCTGGGGCTGCGATACGCGCACCACTTTTCAGCGGAAGAATTAAGTCAATTGGCCACCGAGACAGGTTTCCGGGTGGCCGAGTCGTTTTTCTCCGATGGCGCGGGCGAACGCCTGGGCCTGTATCAGATTTGGGAGGCAGAATGAACACCAAGGATGAAATTGTCCGAAATTGGCTGCCGCGCTATACCGGCAGAAGCCTGGGCGAATTTGGCCAGTATATTTTGCTGACCAATTTCAGCAACTACGTGCAGGCCTTTGCGGATATGAATCATGTTGGGGTGCGCGGGCTGGATAAGCCGATGCCCAACGCCAATGCCGGGCGCATCACCATCATCAATTTTGGCATGGGCAGCACCAACGCGGCCACCATCATGGATTTGTTGAGCGCCATTCAACCCAAAGCGGTTTTGTTTTTGGGAAAATGTGGCGGGTTGAAGGAAAAAAACAATCTGGGCGACCTGATTTTGCCGATCGCGGCCATTCGCGGCGAAGGCACCTCGAACGACTATTTTCCGCCGGAAGTTCCCTCGCTGCCAGCTTTCAGCCTGCAAAAAGCGGTTTCCACCGCCATCCGCAACCACGGGCGCGATTACTGGACCGGAACGGTTTACACCACCAATCGGCGCGTGTGGGAGCATGACGAGGCCTTCAAGGCGTACCTAGTACGCATCCGCGCGATGGCGATTGACATGGAAACGGCCACCATTTTTAGCACGGGCTTTTACAACGACATTCCGACCGGCGCGCTGCTGCTAGTCTCTGACCAACCCATGACGCCCGATGGAGTCAAAACCGCCGAAAAAGACGAACAGGTCACGCGAGAATTTGTCCATGAGCACCTGCAAATTGGCATCAGCGCCCTGCGCGAACTGATCGATAACGGGTTGACCGTCAAACACTTGCGCTTTGAGTTTGAGTAAGTTGGCAAATGGCAAAGCTCAAACTTTTCCTGGCGCGTTGGTGGCTGATTCTCATCCTGATCGGACTTTTGCCAATCTACTCGACAATTGCCGTCAGCAATGAGCGCAACGTTGATTATGTCAACAACGGCTTTTTCACTTTTTGGCTGGCGGGCCGCATGATGTGGACGGGGCAGCAGCCTTATGCGGCAACGGATTGGGTCAGCGGTCACCGCGCGAATGGGGCGGTCTGGATACCGAACCAGATTTTCCCGTACCCGCTGCCGCTGGCGCTGCTGACAGCTCCGTTGGGACTTTTGCCGATCGAAAAAGCCTATATTCTGTGGGATGTGCTGGCCCAGGTTTTTACGGCAAGCTGTATCCTATGGCTGGCCACGCATTGGGATGGATTGAACCGGCAGGCCTATGTCATTTTCGTGCTCCTGGCAACCATCCTGAACGGGAACGTCTTTCTGGGCCTGATGACCGGAACGTTCGCTGCGCTTTTCCTGGGTTTTCTGACGCTGGCACTCTATTTCTTGGAGAAAGAACGACCCTGGCTGGCAGGAATTGCGCTGGCCGGGCTGGCGCTTAAACCTCCGCTGCTGACGGTAGTTGCATTGATCGGGCTGTGGCTGCTCTTTCGGCGCAACTGGAAAGCCATTGGCGGCATTGCGGCTGGCGGCCTAGGATTGTTTGTGATTGGCCTGATCCAGGATCCGCGCTGGGTACAAAAATTCCTGGGAGCAGGTGAAAACTTATTGAACATGCGCCTGGGTAATCAGCCAACCATTCTCAGCTATGCCCGTCTGGCCTGTGGTGGAAATATAAACTGCGCTTTTGGCGTCTATGCTCTGGTCGCGCTCACCATGGTCGGCCTGTTTGCCTGGTTGGTGTGGAAACGCCAGGAAACCCTTTCCCCGCTGATGGCTTTCAGCGCGGCGATTGCGTTGGGGCTGCTGCTGCCGCCTTATCTCTGGTCGTACGACTATGCCCTGTTGATTATCCCGATCTGTTACATCGCCTTTGATTTGATTCGTCGCCGCGCGACATACCTGCACTCAACCCTGTTTCTGTTCGCGCTGGATGTTTTATCAATCATCAGCCTGATCCTTTTTTGGAATAACCCCGAAAGCGCGGCTCTGACCATCCAGCGCGATATGTGGAGCATCTGGGTGGCGTTATTGGTCTTGGTCGTCTGCGGGGGAATGGTATTCTTCAGCCCGGCTGAAACCCAGGGCCGGGAAATTTAGCTTGCTTAAAGTAAAAATCAGCACAAGCCTGGCACAATTATTGCCAATCCGAAACTATCGGCGCGAAGCTATTGCCGATTCGTTATAATATGGCATTTTTTTTAACTTTAATGACGCGCAAAGAACTAATAAGGTTGGTTAACGCACGGATTTTGACAAAAATATCAGCAACCCCTACCCTTTACATGCGGGGGGTTTAATGTATGATTGATGTGTTAGCGTTTTTCCCGGTTTTTTCGAAATCGGGGGGGACGCTGATAATATTTAACTCCACGAAAGGAAGTTTTATGAATGATCGAACAGCCGAGCTCGTATCTGTCGTCTAAGATCCAGGCCCACCCGAAAGCCAATGGCAATGGAAACGGTATTTTCGCCCAACAGGTTCTTCCAAAGGGTGAACTCCTAGCCGTTTTCGGGGGTGTCGTTTATGAATGGGACACCTTCATTCACCTCCCAGAACGTGATCGCAGTTTATGTATCCAGGTGGAAGATAATCTCTTCCTGGTGCCGCGTCCGATTGGGAGCGGGGATTACGTTAATCACTGCTGTAATCCCAATGCCGGGCTTTCGGGGCAGATCGCGCTCGTAGCCATGCGAGACATTCAACCTGGCGAAGAAATTTGTTTCGACTACGCCATGAGTGACACGGTCGCTTATGACGAGTTCCCCTGTGACTGTGGCGCCGTCAACTGTCGCCGCAGTGTGACAGGAAGTGACTGGCAACTGCCGGAACTTCAGAAACGCTACGCCGGGCACTTCGCCCCACACGTCCAGCGCCGCATCGACGCCCAACACGCTGCCGAACGCGCCGCTCATCGTGCTGAGAAATACCGTTACAATGGAGCAAACGCCTCCGCAAAAGCGCTCTACGAGTAAACCACAGGCCCCCACCTTCTTTCGAAAGCGGGGGCCTGTCATTTTCCAACTTGTTACACCGTCACCCGGTTTGGGTCGAGGATATATTGCCACCAGTTATTGGCAATGCCATTAATCCGTCCTCCCACTTTGGGGAAGTGTTTGAGCCACCATTTGTGGTGAGCGCGGATTTCGCCGCCGCCCCATTCAGCGGCATTGACTTGTTTCACACCGCCCTTGAAGTTGGGAAAGTTGTACCAATCATCACAGTGCGACGAAACAAAGCGGGTGTTGCCCCAATCGTAATCTTTGTCGCTGTTGGGAGCGAAATGAATGGAACCCACTTCCGCCTGCCCGGGGGAGGTCTTGTCGTAACGAACGAACTTCTTCCATGAATTGTTCTGAAGAGAACTGCCTGAATAGACTTTATCCATGATGAATTCAGCGCGATGCCCGAACGACTCGAGCATCTCTCCCACCCCGCGCTCACAGGAAAAGCCCATGATGACGAAGCGGCGTGGGCATTGCATGGCGCCCGTCAGCGGGGCAGAATTGCAGAAAAAGGCCCCAGTTCCGCCCATAATGGATTCATAGAATCCGGCATAAGGGAAACCAAATATCCAGACTTCGTCAATCTGGTTATTAGCGACAATCTGCAGAATTTTGTAACGATCCAGAAAATCCTGGTAGTTGACGGTATCAGGGCTGTGGGCTGGCGCAACGCGGTTGATTACGTCCAGATAGGCTTGCGGGGTGTAACGGAATCCATCCACTTTGACAGGAAACTCGTTAATTTCAATGCGCTTGATGATTTGATAGCGCGCCAACCCGCCGCTGGCCTCCAATAAATCGGCGCAGAACTGCGCTGAAAGGTCTGCCGGACGATACCAGTTGGTGTGCTGACTGAGCTTTTTCCCGCTGACAGGGTCAATGATGGGGTCGTAGACGAAAACCAAAACCCGCGGCGAAGAAATCACGACGGGTTCCGGAAGCACCGACGCTGTCGCCGGTTTGGGTTGGCCAGGGGTTTGGCTGGCGGCGGGAGTAACACCGGAAATTAATGCGTTCAATTTATTTAGCAGGCTCATACGCCCTCAAAGGATTATGGAACGTTAACTGCGTAAAATAGCTGGCCATTCAAAAAGAGAAACAGAACTTTGTTGGGGCTGAACGCCATGGCAGTGACCGGCACGCCCTTCGGCAGCGGATTATCCTTCCCGGCGGCAGCGCGGACCTGGTTCTGCAGCTCCAGCGCCCGCGAGCTGAAGCGGAAAATCGACTGGGTGTATGGCTCCAGTAGCGCAACGGATGGGTCGGGCGGGCTGGTAAAGGTGATTTGAGAGAAAACGCCGTCGCTGAGACGGATGCCACTCTCATAGCCAGGGCGCGAATCAACGTAAAGCGCGGGGTCGTTGCAGCGCGTGGGCGAAGCATCAATGCGGCTGAGGGTGCAGGTGGTCATATGACCATCCTGGTGCAGCAGGAATAAGTCATCACCATTGATTGCCATGCCAATAGACTGTTCAAGCATGACCGGCACCTGTGATTCAAAGAAAAAATAAGGTTTTTCGGGGAAAACTATACTTGTATCCCCGAAATACACCCACACCGCGCGCGCAGCGGCATCCAACACATACAGATTGTTGGCATCATAGGCTATCGCCGTGATTGTTTTCCAGCCGGTATCAGGCCTCGGCAAGAAAGAGGCCTTGGGCGCTTCGTCAGGGATACAGTACAGCAGATTTCCGGAGGCATCAATGCCCAGCACCGTCGCCGTGGATGGATTGGAACGCGGCAAAGCGATAATATCGATCAATGGCCCAACCTGGATGCCGTCATAACTGCCGGGCCCGCACTGGAAGCCGCCATCAAGCGTGTAATTCCGGCTGTTGAACGTGCCGCGAAGCACGGCACCGCGCGTGGCCTCGAGCATGTAAATATCCGTATCCGAAGCCGACATGCGCGAGACCTGCAGATTACTGCTCAGCGGCGTACTAAATGCCGGAGAAAAATCAAGACGGATGGTTCGATCGAGATTGTCGAGAGCAGCCTGGGCATCATGGCGCAGTTTTTCAGAATCAGTGGTGGACTTGTACTGTTCGGCCTTATCCAGCCAATCCAGCGTGGACTGCCATTGAACACGCAACGTGGTTGGATTGGTCTCATCCAGCGTTTGCAGGGCGGCCTGGAAGGCATGATCGTAGTAAGTCTCGTACTGCGCATTCAGCCCAAAGCGGGAATAAGTCACTACCGCAACCGTCACCACCAGCACGGGAATGGCGATGGCAAAAAATATCGCCCAGGTACGCGCCGACGGCAAGGAACGCTGATCTTCTTCGTCCGCGGGGAGCAGGCGCGGGATGGCTTTCTCGACCCAAACCCGCAATTTTTCCATCAGAACGCGACTCTTCTGGATGGATTCCGCCAGAAAACGGGCGGCGCTGCGAGGCGCTTTTTGAAGCTGTTCGCGTGTTTCGGGCCGAATCAGCGACCTTTCCCTGGGAGAACGAATTCTTTCACGAATAATTGGTTTAATTTCAATTGAAAGCGGTTGATTGACGGGCGGTCTGACAGGCTGAGCCACCACAGCCGCTGGCGGTTGACTTTCCTTATTCTCTGGCTGACTGGATTCCACGCTGTGCGGGATAAAAACGGGATCAGGAATCGGCGCATTTGACGGGCTGACGGCTGCGGGTGAGGGATTCATCACACCCGGAGCGGGCGCAGCCTGGATGGTAGGACTCAGCTGAGGCGCGGAAACATCCGGTTGGGCGGATTCCGCAGCTAAATCTTTGGAGGCCTGGAGGATGTTGATTACGCCGGAGCCATCGGCAGCCTGAACCAATACGGCGCTGACATTGGCATCCGTGGCGGCCAGCAAACGGCTGCGGAAATTTTCCAGTGAAACGGTGCCATGCTCTTCGCTGAGCGCTTTGTCCCAATTGACCGGCAAGGAAGCGCACAGTAACAGGCGGTCGCCAGCGTTGATGGTGGCCTGGGCGAAGTACATGCGTGCCGTTTGACTCAGCCCAAGACCTTTGCCGGATAGTTGTGAGTCAAAGAAGTGGCGCGTTTCGTTCCCCAGTTGGTAAACATGCGTCGGCCCGGCCTGAACGATATACATTGAGTTGCCGCGCAGCGCGCACAAAACCAGCGCGCCGATGCTGTATAAACCCTTACCGGTGGATTTCATATTGCGTTCCACCAGGAAGGTGTTAAGCGATTCCGCCGCGGTCTTCAGCGCAAATGTCAATGAACCTGGGGTATTGTAAAAACTTTCCGAGACCTTCCCCGCAATTTGCCCACACTCACTGCTGGAATAGCTCACATTCCCAACCAGCGTCAGATAAACGAGTAGGCGATCTCTTTCACGTCCGCGCGCCGATTTTTTGGGCGGATTTTGAGCCAACAAGCCAGGCAAAAGCGGCCATTCATGACCACCAACGCGGTAAAGGCTGAGTAGAGTGAGGTCCAATGTATTCATAGGTTGCTTCTAACATTATACTTACAAATTTCCACAAGACGAACAGGAAGAACATCCAAATTACCAAATTCGGGAGAAATCAGGTTTTGAATCCCGCTGTTTTTCCAAGAAAAGCTCTCAGGGGCGATTATTTGGGCTGCTTACTGAATTGAAAGGTTTGTGTGGGTCAAGCATAGGGATTGCATAGGGTGAACGTCAAGTAGTCTGGACGATTTGATGATAAATTATTACTGTAAGGTGTTTCTCTTCTCCTCCTTTGAAAAGAGAGCCGGGGTCGGCGTCCCCGGCTCTCTTGATTCTCATCAGAGCCCGAAAGCCAGTTTCAATCCCCAGAATACTACCATCCCGGCCAGAATAGTCCAGATAATATTTTTCGTCCGGTAGGCCACCAGGGTGGCGACCAGCCCAGCCAGCAGGCGGGGATTCCCGAAAGTGAGCGCGGGCACGTTGTTGGCATATCCCAGCTCGGGAGCGATGATGGCGCTCAGGATGGCAATCGGCACAAAGCGCAGCGCGCGTTGAAAGGTGACGGGGAGTTTAATCCGTTCTAGGAGGGCGATAAAGCTCAGTCGCGTGGCAAATGTCAACAGGCCGATCGCGATCATGATGATCCAGATATTCATTTCTTTTCACTCCACAACCCGGCGGCGATGGCGACAAACGCAGCGGCAATCAAACCCAACTTGAAAGGCAATCCAAAAAACAACAGGGCGGCAAAACTGGCAACAACCGCGGTAATGACGCCGGGCCTGTCTTTCAAACCCGGAACAACCAGCGCGATAAAGGTCAGCGGCAGGGCGAAATCTAGTCCCCACTCGGCGGGAACTTGCGCACCAAGGAAAATGCCCACTCCGGTGCTGATCTGCCACGAAGTCCACAGCGCCAGCCCGGCACCGAACAAATACCAGTGTTTGTGCGTAATTTCGCCTTCACGTTGATAATGGATGATGCTGACAGCGTAGGCTTCATCCGTCAGCAAATAAGCCAGGATGGCTTTCCAGGCGGGCGGCAGGTGCCTGGTATAAGGCGCCAGCGAAGCGCTATAGAGCGCGTGCCGCAAGTTGACAACAAAACCTGTCAGGATAATGACCAGGCCAGGCGTGGCGGCGCTGACCAGTTTGGCCGTCATGAATTGGGCCGAACCGGCAAAAACAACGGCAGACATAGCCTGAGCATCGAGCGAGTTCAACCCGGCGCTGAGTGCCAGAACGCCGTAAATCATCCCAAATGGAATGACTCCCAGCAAAATGGGCAGTTCTTCACGCACACCGAGCCAGAATTCGCGAGTGGGGGTAGATGACGTATGCATAATTTGTCAATTATATGCAATAATCGGCGATTTAGTTAATCGTATTTCCAACACCCCCATATATAGGTATTTATTGCAAATTATCCCCCATATATGGCGCAAAAAGAGCCTTTCTGGAGAAAGGCTCTTTTTGACTACAGTAACCTTACAGTTATCCGTTTTTGGGCAAAAAACTACCTTTTTTCCTGTTTTTCGCGTGACTTGAACTCATCACTCACGTCAATTGGCATCAACAATCCATCAAGTTTATCTGCCATTTCTTCCTGCATCGACGGTAAAACATGAGAGTAAGTGTTCAATGTCATGGTGATATTTGAGTGCCCCAAACGCTCCTGAACGATCTTTGGATGCACCCCCTGTTTCAACATCAAGGTCGCAGCAGTATGGCGAAGATCGTGAAAGCGCATATCCGGTAATCCTGCTTGTTTCAAAAATCCTTTGAACTTTTCGGTAAGTGGGCGATGTCCCATAGGAGTACCAACGCTGGACGCGAAGATCAAGTCATTTTCTTTCCACTGATCTCCGGTAAAACTTCTTTCTGTGTTTTGGAATTCAAGATGTTTTCGAAGTTTTTCTATCATCTCACCGCTGAGAACAATGGTACGTTTACCAGCATTAGATTTAGGTGCGCTAAAAACATATCCTTCGCCAGGTACTAATTGCACCTGGCGCTGTACTTGGATTTGCCTATTACGCCAATCCAGATCAGACCACTTCAGTCCAAGCAATTCGCCCTGACGCATACCAGTTGTAATTGCCATCCAATACATTGCTTCATATCGAGTATCCGCAGCAACTGAAAGAAATGTTCTTGCCTGATTCTCATCAAGGGTTTTTATCTCTTTACTTTTGCGTTTTGGCTTCGTTACAGCATCTACTGGATTGCGCCCAATCAATCCCCATTTCATAGCCTGGTCAAAAGCAAGATGCAAAACTGCGTGAATAATTCCAATAACAGATACACTGGTACCAGCTTTCATTCTTGCTGTGTAGAAATTCTGAATATGATCCGGGCGGATGTCCTTGAGCTTCATCTTTCCAAGAGACGGGATAACATGATTGTTCAACATTTGTCGATAAAGAGCGGATGTGTTGGGGCGGACGCTGAGTTTGTGCGCGTCAAACCATTTGTTCAAGAATGTCGCAAGGTCCACATTGGCAGTAGACAGGTTCAGGCCGTTATCGATCTGCGTCTGGGTGAGCTTCAGCCAATCCCTGGCTTCTCTCTGCGAGTGGAAATACTTGCTTTTCTGTCTGCCTGTTTCAATGGTGATCTGCGCAACCCAAAGTCCATCCTTGCGCTTGAAGACACTTCCTTCACCCTGACCACGTTTTTTAGCCATTTGTCGCTCCTTTTAGGGAATAATTTGAATGGAATATATGTTCTATTATAACCGCAATTGCGCCTACGCGAATGCAAATGCTGTATAATAGAACAAGTATTCTGGTAACTCAAGGAGCATTTTATGACAACGAAGACCATTGGAAGTGAGCACAAAAAGGTAGTTGACTTCTACCGAAAGAACGCCGATGTGTTTTTCTTCAAGGGAAACATCGGCTCGCTGAAGTACGCTTTCACCGAAATCGCGGAAGCCCTGGACGCCAGGATACGCGCCGAAAATCCCGGCGACCTGCGCAGGACCGAAAAAGAGACCGA
>CAILYI010000031.1 GCA_903838415.1 uncultured Anaerolineae bacterium
CCGGGCGCTGATGTCGCTCAGGGGGACGCCATCGGCGTTGGCGTAGTTGAGAATCATGAATTGGGGCACCGTCAGTTCCTCGTTCCGCGCATGCCGGGCAGGATTTATTGAGCGAGTATGTACTGGGTGTGAAGGGCAGCGCCAAACAGGTTTACCTGGTGCATGGCGAGAAAAAGGGAGCCCTGCCGTTAAAAGAAAAACTCGAAGACCGGGGCATGCAGAATATTTTTTACCCGGAAATGGGTTCGTCAGCCGAGTTTTAAGGTATAATACCGCCCGCCGCAAGCCGTAATTATCCCGCTGAAACACGGGAAGGTGACACTGGAGAGGTGCCAGAGCGGTTGAATGGGACGGTCTCGAAAACCGTTGTAGGCCTTCGGTCTACCGTGGGTTCGAATCCCACCCTCTCCGCAAATTGACAAAGTCCTGTTTGTGTTGCCAAACACAGATGGGGCTTTGTGCGTTTTTTAGCTCCGCTGGCGGCGATCCTGTTCGACGGGCTGATATAATGCCCCCAGTTACAATTGCGGGTTTTCACTGAAAGCAAAAAACGCAATTTGTGACCGCGAGGGGCATAGAATAGACAAATCAAATCCAACTTTATGGCCCTTTGGCCCAACCTGGAAGCTCATGGAACAAACCACCCTGATCATTAATCGTGTCCTGCCAATCATCCTGCTCATTATTTTGGGGAATTGGATTCAACGCCGCAAGTTTTTATCGGAAAGTACCATCGATGATTTGCGTAAACTGGTCGTCAACCTGGCGCTGCCCTCCGTTTTATTTCTGACCTTCGTCCAGCTTGAACTCAAACTGACCTATCTGGTTATTTTTGCGCTGATCTTTTTCCTTTGCCTGGCTCTTTTTGGACTGGGCTATTGGATTAAGCGCCAATTTAACATTCAGCATTCCTATTTCCCCTTCCTGATGACCGGTTTTGAATATGGGATGCTTGGGGTCAGTTTGTTTGGGGGCGCCTACGGATTGGAAAAACTCGGCTATATCGCCGTGTTGGCCCTGGGACATGAAACCTTTATCTGGTTCGTTTTCCTGACTTTTCTTTTGATTAAGCGGGACGGGATTCAAGAGTCGCAGCAGCTGGTGAAGATATTCTTCAAAGCCCCGGTGATTATCGCCATTTTTGCGGGGGTGATTCTGAACCTGTTGGGCGCAAAAACACTGCTTTTCCAGGCTCCCATCAGCGGAGCATTCATGGCAACATTTCAGTTCCTGGCAAACCTGGTTGTGCCAATGATTCTGCTGATTGTCGGTTACAGCATTCAATTGGATCGCAAAGGGATCAAGGCGGCTTTTCCCGTTCCGGTACTCAGGCTGACAATTCTGATTCCGTTGGCGCTGGCGATAAATTTCTTCTTTATCCGTGGATGGCTGCATCTGGATCCCATCTTTGAAGCGGCTTTATTCACCCTGGTCGTTCTGCCGCCGCCCTTTATCATTCCGCTCTACATGCCTTCGGACCTGGTGGAGGAGAAAACCTACGTCAATAATGTCCTGGCGCTATACACTATTTTTTCCATTGTGATCTTCATCGTTTACTTTATCTTTTTCACGGGACGGTAACACCCGATAAAATTCCCTGACAGTTTCAGCAAAGAGCGCCAACACATTGTATAGTGTTGGCGCTCTCGCATTTGGGATAAACCGGAATGTGGTCAGCTTCGGAAAAGCGGCGCTTATAAAATGTCAGCCTGGTATTTATCGGCAAAAAGCGCCGGTTGACCGCCGGTATGCCAGAACAAGACAGTTTCGTCTTTCTGGAAAACACCGCGGCGAATCAAGTCAATCATCCCGGCAGCGGCGCGCCCTGTGTAGACCGGATCCAGCAAAATCCCTTCCAGGCTGGCAAATAAATGGATGGCTTCGCGCTCGCCCTCGCCAAAGACGCCGTATCCGGCAGCGCAGTAGTCGTCATTGGCGAGAACATCCTGACCGGTAAATTGAATGTGCTTGCCAAATTTGTCGCTGGCGGCGCTCGCCAGGGCAGAGACATTTTCCTTCAATGCCTTGACCGGTTCATCAATGCTGATGCCCAGCACTTTGCCTTGAAAGCCAAACACACGCTGCCCCAGCACCAGCCCGGCATGTGTCCCGCCACTGGAGGTGCCAAACACCATCCAATCGGCATGGACTTCCTGCTTGATAAACTCATCCACCGCAAAGGCATAGCCCAAAGCTCCGGTGGGGCTGGAACCGCCATACGGTACGAGGTAGGGCTGTTTGCCCTGATCCACAGCCTGATCAAAGGTTTCTTTCAAGATGCGGTCACGATCAGCGCGATCGGCAACGGTGACGATTTTTGCGCCAAAGAGCCGATCCATCAACAGGTTGGCGGAGGGCTGGGCAGGGGCAACCCCTGTCAGCACCAGGATGCACTCCAGGCCAAATTTCGCCGCCGCCGCCGCCGTCTGTCGGCAGTGATTGGATTGGATGGCCCCAGCGGAAATCATCATTTTCGCGCCTTGCGCCTGCGCTTCAGCCACCAGAAATTCCAGTTTGCGGGTTTTGTTCCCGCCAAAAGCCAACCCTGTCTGATCATCACGTTTGATTAATATCTTTGGCCCACCAAGATGCGCGGAAAGACGGGGTAGGGCTTCCACCGGCGTAGGTAAATGGGCAAAGCGTAAACGAGGGATTTGATTCATTATTTTCTCCATAAAACGCAAATTTTCTATTCTTTTCCAAGAAGACCACGAAAAGCACGAATTTTAACTTTTCAGGCCTTTCGGGGAGCTTAATATATCTGGCGCTTCCATTCCAGTTTGCCATGACTGCCGAAGTTAATCAATACCCCAACTTTGAATCCAGTCGCCTTCAAAATAAATCAAATCCATCATCACGCCCCCTTTTTTAGTGCTTTTCGCGCCCTTCGTGGATTCCCTGTTTCGTTCGGGAGCGCCCAGCCGTCCTCATCATATCCAATACCCGCGGCATCACCTGCGTATACAAGCCATACCAGAGCGCATTAGGCACAAAATCCCAGGCGCCGAGCGTGCACACCACACGCCCGCCCAGCCCTTCCTTGAAACGGAACACGCCCCACATCGAATCACTCTCATCAAACACATCCGGCGCGCCCCACAGGTCATAGACGGAACATCCGCGCGCCCCAGCCCACTTCATCGCTTCCCACTGCAGTAGATAATTTGGCATCAACTCGCGGTGCTTCTCGCGGCTCATCCCGTAGACATAATACGCCCGCCCGGCAAACGCAAACAAAAAAACTGCCGCCACCGCCTCGCCAGCCACTTCCGCAATTAACGGCTCGGCGAAAGGCATTTTTGATTTTTGATTTTCAACCGCAGCTTGATCGAACAAATGCCAAACAGTTCGATAATAATTTTCATCACGGATCACAAACCCATCTCGCAGCGAGGTTTCCGCATACATCTTGTAGAGCAGCGGCCAATCAGCCTCGGTCCCGACACGCACCGTGACGCCTTTTTTGGGGCCCAGCCGCACGTTATAGCGCGTTTTCTGCTTCATGCGCGCCAGCATTTCTTCTTCGGATGTCCCGACCTCGAGCATCACTGTGTTTTTGAACTGGATCTGCTCGTCAGAATAACGCCAGCCCCGGCGGGACAAATCCGCGCGGACGGCCTCGCCGCCTGGTTCCGTTATATCAGTTTCCGTGCCAGGGAGACCGGTTCCCAGCACCACGTCGGGATCGAGTTTCAGGAAAATCGCCCCCTGCTGACGGGCGAACTTCTGCAAATCGTCGAGCACCTGCTTTCGTAACGGTTCATCGCTCCAATCAAGCAACGGGCCTTTCGGGGCGTATAAAATGCACAAACGGGCGGCGAATCCGCGTGAGAGCACTTTTTTTCTCAGCAGCAGCGCGGCGGCTTTAACGGAGGCAGGAGTCAGGCCAGGCACTTCCGTCTGCGCGGAAAATCCAGCCTCAGACCAGGTCAAATAAATCGGTTCCCAACCATAGTTCGCCTTGACCTGTCCCCATTCATACGTTTGGAGAAAGTGCGGATTGGGCAGTTGGGCAATGATGGAATTCCACTGATTCGTCACTTTTTTAACTCATTCCACGTCAAATTCGGCCCATGATAAACAAGCGAAACTGCGTTCAGCACATTCCGGCCCAAAATACCGATCGGCTCATCGATGACGAGATATTGACCTTTGAATTTTTTATTCAAAAAAACCAGCTCCAATGAGACAACTTCTGAGAACTGAATACTGCCATCAAAACCCTGCAGTTCATACGTTACACCGGGCACCGGCTCAATTCCCAGTTTTTCAATCGCTTCACGCGGTATTAAAGTGACATCCGCACCAGTATCCATTAAAAGCAGCACGTCAGACAACAAAGCGCCAGTTACTGGATGACTTATGGTCACACTGGCAACTGGCGCAGGCGGACTAAATTTTTCAGAGTCATATACTGGCATCAGGAGATTCCTCGCTAATTTCCAGAATAAAATCACTTGCCTGTTTGGTATTTTTCAGGCGCGGTGTGCGCAGATGGAAAGCTTTTTCAGCTTGCTCATCAGGCACAATCACATAAACCCTGGCTTTCTCGGGCAATTTGACGCCAACTTTCAAACGAATCTTGCCTTTTTCGACAATTCCTTCATAAGTTGTCACTGACATAAACACCTCGCAGTTTCTCAACAAAAATTATAGCACAGCCCTTGACAGTTCACATTGTCCGGTGTATCACTTTGCCCCATTATGAGAATTGTTGTTAAACTGGGTACTTCCACCCTGACCAACGGAACTGCACGTCTTTCGCCACCGCTGGTGATTGACCTGGCTCGCCAGATCGCACGCCTGCAAGCCAACGGACACCAGGTTGTGCTGGTTTCCTCCGGGGCTATCGCCGCCGGGCGTGAGAAGTTGAATTTTCCGCAGCTGCCCAAGGATATGCCCGCCAAGCAGATGCTGGCGGCCGTTGGTCAGCCGCGCTTGATGGCCTTTTACGAGCAAATTTTCGGGCTGTACGGGATGACCGTGGCGCAGATCCTGCTGACGCGCTCGGACCTTTCGCACCGGCGGCGCTATCTCAACGCCCGCAACACGCTCGCGGCGCTGCTGATGCAAAACATCATCCCCATCGTCAATGAGAACGACACCATCGCCAC
>CAILYI010000032.1 GCA_903838415.1 uncultured Anaerolineae bacterium
GAACGTCTGACCCTGCTGGCAGAGATGCTGGCTGGCCAGGCTGTCTGAACAGAACGCGAATCCGCCCCGACTTCCTACTGGATGCCGGGGTCAATTTGCCCTTCTGTCTCTCCGCGAGATTGAATGGTTGCTTTTGACGTTAGTTAGCTTTGCCCCACGTTGGCTGTATTCCACATTCGATCACCACCAGGAGAAAACAAACCATGCTACCCCCACAAGAAATTACCATTCTACTGCAAGCCCGCTTTCGTGAACTGGGCTATGCCCCGGACGAAAGCCTGTTCCGGGTCACGATCGAGGACGTGATCACAGTGCTGACACAGCGCCTGATAGAAAGCGGCACGCCGCCTGAGCGATTATCCCAGCCAGACCTCGATCATCTGATCGATCAGGCTTCTGAATATCTCAACGGCGAAGGCATGCCCTGGAGTGAAATAATCTCGCTCGGTCTGGCCGAAGCCTGGCCGGAGCATCTTAAGGAGACCGTATGATCGTTTTATCTACACCCGTTTCAACACAGCAGCTTGATCTGAACAGTATTCTGCGCGATGCGACCGTCTGCATCTCAGGGTACTTCTACATGGTCGACCTGGGGCCGGATGTCCAGCCGCGCTTTCACCATATCGGCAAGGACAAACGCTGCACCTGTCCACTTGGCGCAACCTGCCCGGCGGTCTCGGCTGTCGCTAGTCACCTGCGACATGGTGGTGAACGCACACCCGAACCGCCACATGGATATCACGTCCTGGCGCCTGAAACCTGCCCGATCTGCGGCGCGCCCGCCTACGTCGATGCGAAGCTCTCGACTCGCCATCACGGCGCTGGTTGGGGTTGCTCGAAGAAAGGCAGCGTGCACTACTGGCAGGAGCGCTCGCGCTTCCTAGCTGAAGCACTGGCTGCCAACCCCTGGCGCTTTCCACCGGTGGTGGTACGCGATGGAGAACAGATCAACGCCTGGGACGGCATTCTGCCAACTGACCAGGTGCTTTCACCAGGCTTACTGCGCGCCGAGATCGGCGCGTAATTTCACATCCAACATCACCACTTTCCCGAACAGGGGACGGCAGTCCAGTCCCCACCGGGGCAGGAATCCGTCTCCTGTTTCACCATCACCAGGAGACCGACATGCAAACACAGAACGCCCTTTTCACAACTCCCCCATCCTACCAGCTCCCCAAATTGAAAACACTCCCGCTGCGTGACCAGCCTGCCTACCGCGTCGCATCCAATGCGTCGGCCTGCAGCCTGGCTGAACTGTTGGCGGCAGTCGTCGGCGGGGAGAAACAGATCGAGATCGCCGAAGCCGTGCTAGCGCGTTTCCAGGGTGACATCCACCAGATCCAGCGCGCACATGCCGAGGAGCTTGGCTCGGTACGCGGCGTTGGCCAGGTGACTGCCATCCGCATCAAGGCTGCGCTAGCGATTGGCGCTCGTCTGACCGACTACGGTGGCGAGAAGGTGCAGATCAATTCACCCGCCGATGCCGCCGCGCTTGTGCAGTACGAGATGAGCGTCCTGGAGCAGGAATATCTCAAGGTGTTTCTGCTGGACACCCGCAACCGCGTCCTCGATATTGTTGAGGTGTACCACGGCTGCGTGAACTCGTCCCAGGTGCGCATCGCCGAGATCTTCAAGCCCGCCATCCAACGCATGGCTCCCGCCATTATTTGCTGCCACAATCACCCGTCCGGTGACTGCACACCCAGCCCGGATGACGTGGCAGTCACACGCGCAATGGTACAGGCCGGGAAGCTCTTGGATATCGCCCTGCTCGATCACCTAATTTTGGGTAAGGGTCGGTTCGTAAGTCTCAAGGAGAGAGGATTAGGTTTTTCGTAAGAAAAAATCCAGCGTAACGCAAGAATCAACCTACAAGGAGGTCTTCATGGTATCGAAGAAAAAAGCCATCCTGATTGGCGTGATTTCCGCGCTCATCTTAATGTGCTGCGCATGCTGCGTCATTTTGCTGCTCATGCCCATCCCTGGCAATCACTAATTTTTCAGACCCGCAAATCCGCCCCGACATCTAACGATGCCGGGGTCAATTTGCCCTTCTGTCTATCTCGGTGCCAATTCTGGCTGTATGTGTGGCCGATGCGGATTTATTAAATCCCAGTCGGTACATCATCGGCAAATATTCAAGCTGATTGTGAAAGCAAGACAATTTTCAATTCGACCCGGGCATCCAAGGCTTCGGCGATGCGATTAAGAAAAGATAGGCTGGGAATACTCGTACCATTTTCCAGGCGGGCAATAGACGGTTGGTGCGTTCCTACCATTTCAGCAAGCTGCGTCTGTGTCAGGCCGCGTTGAATACGCAGCCGGGCGACCTGGTAGCCAGGTTCAAGTTCGCGAGACGCTGCCACAAATTCAGGATCTTGTTCCTGTTCGGTCTGCCAATCTTTGAAGGTTGTTTTCGAGAGAGGGGACATTTTATTTCTCCAATAATTCATTCATCCGGCGCAGTGCAGTGGCTATTTCTTTTTTAGGTGTTTTCATCGTCTGTTTGCGGAAACCATGCAGGATCACAAATTTCCCATCCAGATAAAGAAAGTAAAACAGGCGATTATCACCCGGACGTAATTCCCATAGCTTGCCTTCGATATGGCGCGCATGTGGTATGCCCAGGTTTGGGCCAAATTCCTCTAGCAAGCGTAAATCGTTGCTGATCTTTGCCCGATCTTTTGCGGAGAGCTTATTGATAAATTCTAGCACCGGGCTTTTGCTGCGATGATCTTCATAAAAGACGATTTGCCACATAACCCTGCACTCCCATTATACCAAATTTGTTATATCCATCAAGATGAATAATGATTCGATCAATATTTATGGGACATATTTTCTTGATTTTATCGCAAAACATTCATGCTCCTCAGTTTTCCAACAACAGGTTGAGGGCATCCAGGTTTTCACTCACTCAGTCGATAGAACGCAAATCCGCCCCGCTATCGCACGATAGCGGGGTCAATTTGCCCTTCTGTCTCTTCTTAAGATATGAACGGTTGCTTTTCACGTTGGCAGGTTTCACCCCCACGTTGGCTCAATTCAAATTCACCAAACACAAGGAGGACACAACTTATGGCTTTCTTTCTCGGAAAGCGCACTCAGGGCGACCAGCTCATGTACGAGGCCGCCGCACCGCTCAAACGCTACAAAAGCTACACATTCATCGGTGCAACCGGCCCGTTCCTATCCCGCTTGGGCGCGACCTACTACGCCACTCGAGGTCGGGACAACCCTGCCATCATCACCCCGGCAGACGCCGAACGCCTGGCAATCGAGGACGAGAGCGGCGCGTGGCCCATCATCCGTGAGCAGATCGAAGCAGAAATGCTGATGACGCCCGAGGAATTAGATGCCACCCGTCTCGACATGGCCTGTGAATACGAACCGGACAGGCACCATTCATCCGCAACCTGGGTCGGGACACTCGTTCCCGCCCTGTGCGAATCCGAAATATAAGGAGAGAACTTCATGCAAAACTACAATGACACCTACCGCAAGAAACAAGCTCAGGCTATCCGCGCCCGGCAACTGGAGGGCCTGCTGCTGGCCATCGACGACTACTGCGCAGATCAATTCCCGCTGCCAGTGGTTAACGAGATTGCCCGCGCGGGCAGGTACGGCGGCTACGAAATCGATGCCGGTCCATTCAAACGTTCCAGCGGAACCCCGACCTGGGAAATCCAGGCCCACTTTCTGCCGAATATCCCGCTCGTCCCGCTGCGCTTGGCTTCTGTCCACGCCCACGAAAGCGGGCTGCTGGTCACCCTGCAAGATGGTGATCAGTTCTCGCTGGATGAGGTCTGGACGGCTGACAAGAGTTCCTACGACTTGCTAGCGAAGGTCAGCCAACGCCTCGCGACCGATCACGCCCTGGGCGCGGTCGCCTGGGAGTTGACCTGGGAAGACGGCTTCGAACAAAAGCGCCCGAGCAGCATGCGCCTGATGAACGACCATGTTTCTGTGGTCTGTTCCAGCGCGGCCTGGGACGAGCAGAACAATCAGCTGGTCGCCGCGACCCTGGTCTCGCCTGAGGCGCAAAGCTTCAGAGCGATCACGGCTACTCTGGCCACCAACTCGAAAAAGGGTCTGACCCTTTCAGCCGATGGTGCCTCACATTACCTGAACAACGCGCGGCGCGGTTTTACTGCCGTTTCTGGTGGTCTTTCTCAATCGGGCGCAGAGGGGCATGTGTTGACCATCCTGCACCCATTAACGGGCAACCCACAGGAGCAAACTGCCGATCATTTCTACGTGCTGGTCGCCAAAGACCAGGATCTGCAGGCTGTTTTCAGCGAGCGCCTGGCGCTGGCCATTCCCTGGCCAACCAGACCGGAGTGGGCTGAGTTCCTGCTTTCAGCGGGTTTTGAGAAAGATTTGCTTTCCGACCTGAAAACGAGCGGCCCTGACTTTTCCGCTGCTCTGTGTGTTCAGAAGAACTCCAGCGGCTGGAAAGAAGTGCTCGAAGCCGGGATCGCCAGAGGCAAGATCGCTTTATAATCAATGCGAGGCTAAATGGCAGATAACAATTTCGAGCAAGATCCACCTGACACACAAGTTACCAGTATTCAGCGCACTGGCTTTTGGGTAATTGTCGATGATAAGGAGTATTTTATCGACTTCGAAGATTACCCTGATTTCAAGAAAGCCACTATTGCCCAGATTCACAGCCTTCGGCGTTCTAAAGGAGGTTTGCACTGGGATGAACTGGATGTTGACATTGAAATTGAAGCGCTTAAACACCCGGAACAATACCCCCTGATCTTCAAGCGCTAACTCATCACGAGAAGCTCTACGCAATTTCGACCTTCTCAAAATAACAACTGAATTCACAACAGCCCAAGCACCTACAGGGCATCATCACAAGGAGCGACTCTTACCCGGTCGCTCTTTTGATTCACTGACAAGGAGAGACAATGGCACGCCTGGAAGCACAATCGAAACTACTATACTACCCCACCCCGAACGCCATGGTGGATATGATCGCCACCTGGTTTGCAGCCGCCCAGCCAGTACGCCTGGCCGATCCATGCTGCGGTACGGGCGAAGCCCTACGCCGTTTTGCAGATACGCTGGGTGTCACAACCGAGACCTGGGGTGTGGAGCTGTCCTACAGCCGCGCCGCAGAAGCCGCGAAAACATTGGATCGCGTCCTGCCCGCTTCATTCTACGGCCTGACGGCCTCCAAGTGGAGCCCGGCCAGCGTAGGACTCGTTTTGAACAACGCGCCGTATGACTGGTCCGAAATCTACGAACGCGATCCGAAAGGCCAGTTACATCGCACCCGGCATGAGCTGCTCTTCGTCGATGCCGCCACCCGCAAGCTGGTACCCGGCGGGCACCAGGTTATCATTATTCCGCGCGGCATTCTGGGCGACCAGACTCTGGTCGGCGCCCACGGGCGTGAACGCTTTGCCCGCATGGTGTTGGGCTGGTACGAGACCGTCCTTATTTATCGCTTTCCGGATGGCGAATACGAACGCTTCAAACAGGTGGTCGTGCTGGGCATCAATAAACGCGCTCAGTACGTTCCGGCCAGCAAGGAAGCCATCGAAGCCATCTGCAGCCTGGCTAACAGCGAGAACGAGATCCCGGTCTTGACTGTCGGGACCCACGAGTACAGCATTCCGGTCTCCCCTGATAAAGTGCGCTTCACGTATACGCCTGTCGAGCCTGCCCAGTTGACACAGGCTGCCAACCAATGCACGCCGGTTGGCTCGGAAGAGTACGGACGCGCAACCTACGTCCGCCCGCTGGGCGCGCCTTTCGCGCCCGCCATGCCGCTTTCAGTCGGGCATGTGACGATGTTGATCACCGGTCAGGAAACCGGCGTTCTGGAAGTCGAGCAGAATGGCTCCCCCGCGCTGGTCAAGGGCATGAGCCGCAAGGAAGTGCTGCACAAGGAACGCGAAAATGTTGATGAGAAGGGCAAAACCACCTCCGTCAACGTGGTCGAGAAGGAACGGCATGTCGCCACCCTGACGGTTGCAAAATCAAAGGGTGAACTGGAGATGCTGGCAGACATGCAATCGGTTGGCGCTTTCATCACCACACACGTAACCGCCATCACAGACGCGATCCTGACCAAGAACCACCCGCTCTACGATTACCAGCCGACTGCCCGCGAATGGGCCGTGACCGGCAAATCGGCGCTCGGTCTGCCTGCACTGCCCGGACGTGATGAACGTGGATTGTTCCCTGTCCAGCGCCACTTTGCTATCGGCGCGGCGCGCGTCATGCGCAAGCATGGCGCAGCAATTCTCAATTTGGATATGGGCACCGGGAAAACGGCCATCAGCATCAGTTCGCTCGAGTTGCTGGACAAATGGCCCGCCGTCATCATGGTGCCAGGTCACATGCTCTGGAAGTGGAAACGCGACCTGGAGCGCGCCTCGGACCCAGCAGCGCCCATCGTTGCGCGTGTCATCACCCGCCCGGTACTTTCGGAGCCGGGGCGCTGGCCCGCAACAAAAAGCGCCATCGAAGCCAAAGGAGGTTCGATCACAAGCATCCTGCGCTGGCAGGTCGACCCACTGACTCCCGGCGATCCCGGAGGCCGTTTGCGGGTTGAAATCGCCTGCAGCCCGGACAAATCCCAATCCATCGCGGGCTTATTCGCGCAGTACAACCTGAAGGACGATGGCAAAACGATCAAACCCGCCATCCAGTTGACTGCCACTGGCTTGACCGTGGAAACGATGGATCGAGACGAGTACACCCTGTTCGACTTTGTGAACGACTACAAAACCGGGACACTCGGACGCAAGGCAGCCGCCATCATCGCCTTCGACCCCGCCAAGTACGATGCGGGTGCCGACGAACAACCAGCGGTGCAGTACCATGTCAGGCGGGTCTTCAACGAGGAGATCGGCGAATGGGAACACGTTCGCCTGGCCTGCTGCCCGACCTGTGGGCACGGCTACTCGCCCGCGCGCGTCCCGCACTTCTGCACACACGAGACCACCGACAAGGTCATCATCGACGGTGAGACCCAGGAGCGTAAGATCATTTGTAACACGCCGCTTTTTCAGATGTCCCGCTGGCGGCGGGTTGGCCTGGCGCGTTTGGTTCAAAAAAAATTCCATGGCTTCTTCAAGGTCTATGTCGCTGACGAGGTGCATAAGGCCCAAAATGGCCGTTCAGATGTCGGGACGGCTGATCAGCGCTTGCTCTCAGCCACGCGTTACAGCCTGGCCCTAACCGGCACTCTTTTTGGCGGGACGGCGAGCAGCCTTTTTTACCTGCTCTACCGGCGCGTGCCTGAACTGCGCAGGTTATATGCCTTTTCGGATGTTACC
>CAILYI010000033.1 GCA_903838415.1 uncultured Anaerolineae bacterium
CCCAAGAACTTTGTCCGTAGGCATGAAGGGCTGAAGTAGGTCCCATTCCGCATCCGTCAAATCGGTCGAGTAACTGTTTTTGCTCATCCTACAATTTTACAATATTCAGAACCCCGATTCAATTCTTAAACACGCTCTTAGCCTGCATTTCGCACATTAACAATTGAATAGAAAGCCTGATACAAAACGGCGTTCTCCGGGTATGATTAGTTTGCGACACACCAAACCCGAGAAAACGCCATGCCTATTTTATCATTTTCTACCCATCGTGATTTTGTATCCTGGTTGATCTGGTCGCTGGTTGTGATCAGCATGCTGCTCATGCGCGGCTCCACACTACCCGATGTCGGGTCAGGTGGGTTTCCAACCGATGTTTGGCAGAGTACTTTCGACCCTGTTCCCTGGTTTGGGCGAAGATTGCGCTTGCAGTGGTACGCGGCCTGGTGGAAAATCCGGAGATGGGCCAATCAATGGAAACGTTGGCCGGTACTGGTAATTCGCTTGTGGAGTTGTCACAATCTGGCTCAAGTAATCCAGGTGTTGACCCGTAAGCAGTTGGTGCGCCATTTGAGTGCGCTGCCGATCCTGGTGGCACTTCTATCCCGGCTGAGAGTGCGCGAGATAATCAACCACTATTGTCCGACACGAAGCCCGATAGACAACGGCACAGTTGCTTTGGTACTGGTGCTGAACCGATTGATGGCACCCAGACCATTATACAAAGTCGTAGATTGGTTGGCGACTACCCTGGTTGCAGAACACCTGGGAGTTTCAAGGTTCAAATTCAATGATGATCGGCTTGGGCGAACGCTGGATGCCCTGGCGGAACAGCTACCCGCCATCTGGGCTGATATCCAACAACAAACTTTGCTGCGCTACAAGATTGACCTGTCCGTGCTGTTCTACGACCTGACTGCTCTGATCATGACCGGAAACTATGCTGACAGCGGATTGGTAGATTATGGTTTTGCCCACAATACGCCTTCAGATGACCCCAAAGTCAAGCTGGGGTTGCTTGCCAGTCAGGATGGGGGACTGCCACTCTTGTTTCAACCCTGGTCAGGTCGGACCGCCGACAAAGCAACTGTGCAAACGAACATGCACAACTTGCGTCAGTTCTTGCAGCAAAACGGCTGGAAACCATCCCAGGTTCTGGTAGTAGGAGATTGCGCCAATCTCAACAGTGAACTGGCTTGCGCATACCAGGCTGCCAACCTGCGCTATCTGGCAGGTTTAGGGAAACTGGAAAAAGTTCACAAAGACCTGATCCTGGCACCGGGTGATCAAAGCTTCAAGCAAATGCCGCTCACAGACCAGACTGACCCAGACGGCTATTGGGGAGTACCCTGCCAGGTTCCATTTACTTTCCGAAGGCCACACGCTGTTGCATCGAGGCCTTGTGGTGCTCTCTGGTCCCATGCAGCAGGCCTTACGTCAAACACGCAAACAAGATTTGCGAAAGCTCCAGATTGCGCTGCATCAGATCCGCTGTAAAATCATGGTCGGGCAGAAACGTTATCGCAGCGAAAAAGAAATCAACTGCCGCATTGCCACCCAGTTGAAACGTTCTACAGTGGGCAGCTTGATCAAGGTTCAGCTGACAACCACTCATGAAGGCAAGTTCAACCTGGCTTGGTATCTTGATGGCGATGCCCTGCAAGCTGCAGGGCGTGGAGACGGACGTTACCTGCTGGTCACAAACGATTTCAGCCTCTCCTACCCGCAAATGCTGGCACTCTACCGCAAAAAAGATGCTATCGAAAAACGCTTTGAAGTCTGCAAACAGGATTTGAAAGTGCGACCCTTATTTGTTCATTCTGATGAGCGAATTCAAGCCATGCTGCTGGTTAATATGATCGCTCTGCTGGTTTACAGCCTGATCGAACGCCAAGCCGAACAGCATGGGCTCTGCCTGACAGCCCGCCAAATGATCGAACGTATCTCTACCTTGCAAATCCAGATCATCGAAGCCTGGGATGGCAGCTGGACCTGGTCCTGGATCGAAACAACCGATGGACAGGTACTATTGCTCGCCACAATCCTGCAGGTACTCTACGAAAAACCGCGTGTAACGCTGTCCACCGATCTTATCATGTGCTACTTGCTTCCTGAAGGTGTACTCGCGCAAGCAGACAGTCTCCCAACCCAGCCCGGTTAGCCTGCTTTGGCAGGAAGGGGGATTTGCGCCTGGCAGCCACAAAAGCCACCGGGCGCGCTAGATGCCTCGCTTTCCCATATCCAAGCCGTGTAAGCTGACCAGATCACAAGGTCCAGGCATGCTCCATTTGTATCAAATGCTCTTTCTATTCGATTTGGAAGGTGCGAAATTTAGGCTAAGGTCACACTATTTGTCGATTAGGTATACTTATTGGGCGGTAGAAACCCAATTACTCTGTTTTATTAACCAACCGTCTGATGGGGCGCTCACGAAACCGAAACAGCGTGCCCGCTGGGGTCCCGCAAAACCCAAGAACAACAGCGGAAAAGCATGCGGAAACAACATCGTCAACAATCGGTACTGTGCCAACAGGAAGACGCACAATGGCGATTGAACAGAATAAATTTGCGAGAACAAATGACCTTGCTCCCAATTGTCACGGTCTGGATCGCTATTCTGATAATCACCGATAACTGTACTCGACAGTGTTTGGGCTTGCCACTTTTCATTGCTCGCTCGCATGTTACTGCCGAGATGGTCGTAACGGCCTTGCGAGTCTCACTACCAGCTAATTTGCAATTCCTGATTTCTGATCATGGCATACACTTTACTGCTGATGTATTTAAGCAGTTGGCCAAAGATGCCAAATTCGTGCATGTTTTCATCGCTCACCATCGCCCACAGTCGAATGGAATCGCAGAGCGTTTTGTTCGCTCTCTCAAGGAGTGGCTGGCAGACAAAGTCTGGAAATCGGACAAGGAATTGCTGGAATTTCTGCGCCAATTTCTGCAAATCAATATTTCCTTGTTGATGAGAATGAATTAAACGCCTTAATTCGAAGTGACTCTACCGCCCCGCACCACAGCAAAAGGATTATTCATTTCAGCCGAACCCAAGTAGCTGACGAAAAAGATCAAGATGCACCTCAATCCGCTGCTTGTGGGTAAAGAGAGTTTCAACGCGTACGCGGCCCATTGCACCCATTCGTTCACACATATCAGGATTTGCCAAGAGTATTTTTACCGCGTCTACCAATTCATGGACTTGCCCTGGAGAGATCACCAATCCAGTAACGCCATGCTCATTAACCTCCAATGGTCCGTTTACGCACGTGCTGATCACTGGTTTGCGGGCTGCCATACCCTCCATGATTACAACGCCAAGTGTCTCCGGTTCCACATTTGCATGAACCAGAAGATCAAACGTATTCATAATGAGGGGTATATCAGTACGATAACCTAGCCAGCGGACATATTCAGATTGTCCTAACTCTATCAAGCGCTGTTTGATCTGCGCCTCATAATTTCTTTCAGAATCGTTATTATTCGTCGTTCCCGTAAAAATGAAATAAACGTTTGGGAAATCCTTACGAATTAATGGTATAGATTCCACCAAAATATGCCAACCCTTTGGATGATTAATCATACCGACCATACCCACTAATTTCGCATCTAAGGGAATGTTATTTTTAGCGCGAAAATTGATCAAGGCCATTGGCGGTACATCAAAAAATTTTGGATCTACGCCACAATAGGCAAGCCGTACCTTGTTCTTATCAGCGCCAAATTTCATTAACTCCTTATAGGTAATTTGTGAAATTGCGACTAAGCCTTTGGCGTTTCGGATAATACGCGAAATTGCCAACCGTTGCAAAGGGCGATCAAGAACAAATTCAGGCATCTGCCACACCAAAGGTATACGAAATTGTGTCAAGAGTGGCTCGACTACAATAGCCGAACGGTGCGAATTGCAATAAACGATATCTGGCAACTCACGTCGCAATAATTTTCTGAACTGATATAAAAACCGAGGGAACTTTGTCAACTCCTGAATAACTGCCTGCGGTGAATGTAACTCCGATAAGGAAGGTATAGCAAGATCAAAGTAATTGAGATTTGCTTGTGCGAGCCATTGCGCCAAAGGCCCCCTGCCAGGCGCCACTACCCCGATAACTGCAACATCCTCCGGTGAGAAATGAGTAAGAAGATCGCAAAGATGTCGCTGCGTACCACCTATAGCAGAAGTATGATTTATTGCGAGCAACCGAATAGGTTGTGACATTTATTCCTTTTTGTTATACCTTTAGTGTAACTGCTCAGGCTGGCTGGCAGAAACGATCCTGAAGGATAGGCGGAACATAAGGTGTGCCAGCCAATGCCAACTGCAAAACGTTTAGCACTTTCTGACCATTTTTGCGTGAAGTAGAGATATAGCTGCGAATGTTACAAAAGGCTTTGGCGCCATCTTCTGATCGAAAACAACCAGACACCTTCTGCTTGAGTTTGATCATGCGCAAATCGCGCTCAGCTTGATTGTTGTCAAACGGAACCTTAAAATCAACCATAAAAGCCAGTGTTTCCCGCTTTCTGTGCTTGAGCTGTTCGGCCTGGTTTCTCGCAGGATGCTGTTTGGTTTTACCGCGTTTCTTGGGTAGCGTTGCATCCGGCTCTGCAAGCGGGTTTGCCTGCAATCCAGTTTCAATAATTGCATCATATCGGGTTTCAAAATCCGCGATTTGGTCTGGGCGCAAACTCATTTGCTCTGGTGGAGATGCCTCAATCGTCTCCTTGATCTCCAACAGCAACTTTTTCATATCAGATGCCCAAACCTGGTGATATTGTTCTTCGATAAAAATCAGATCGCGCAAATGATGCGCATTACAGAGAGCATTTCTCACGGCATCGTACTGAAAATATGAGCAGTATGCGTCATGAACAGCCGTTCCCTTGAACACAGGGAAAATGCCGATTTCATTCAATGCCTTGCTGCCTCGCTTGGAATGGATCGCATAGAACGTTATTAGGCCAGTGCAAACCACATGGAACCACCACAACTTCCCAGTGATGCGACCACCGGTTTCGTCAAAATGGGCTGTCCCTATCGTTTTCTTCAGCTCGGATTTAATCGCTTCAACTACAGGCTCAACCTGGTGAGACATCTCGTTGCAGGCTTCCACAATCGTGCCTTCGCTAATGGGCTGGCCATACAAATCTTCAATGATTTCTGCTGTCCGTTCTAATGGAATATGATCCTGCTGAATAAAGTACACCATCTGAGCCTTAATCCGCTCGCCATATTGCACAGGCTGCCGTACACCAAGCGGAAAGATCCCTGTCGTAGTTTGATGGCAGGTGGGGCAATCTTTGACCTCCGCTATATGTTCGGTCACTTCTATCTGGTTCTGTGGCACATCAAAGACTTGCCGCTTCTCAAACTTCTTGGCTTCCACATTTTCCAAGTTCGCTTGACAATGCTCACAATATCTCACATCGTGTCTTTCCAGGTAGTCAGGGTGTTTTACTGCTTTCAGCGTGTTTCCTGGGTGACCCGGCTGCCCACCACTTTTTTTGCCACTTCTATGACGCAAGCTTTGCGTTTTCTTGTTCAAGCCATCACTTGATGGCGGCTTGCCACTGTTCCCACTGTTTTTAGCAATTTGATCTTCGAGTTTCTGGATGCGCTCTGCTATTGTGTTGTAATTTTGAAGCATGTTCCGGATGAATGCAACAGCTTCATCTTCGCCCAGTCAGTAGATAGCGCGAATCTCATCTTCAGTAAAATAATGCTTCTGTTCCATTGCGCTATTGTCGCTGGCTTTCGTGTTTTTGACAATGGTTTTTCAAAAATACGCTGGCTGAGCAGTTACCTGTCAGCCTTCATAATATCGAAGACAGGCTAAAGTCGAAACCTTCATAACATCGTGGACACAATTGCTACGATTACAGCCTTCACAACATCGTTGAAAGTAGCCTCTTATGGCACTGAGATCGACAAAAGATTGTCGATTTTGCCGCTTGTACACCAAGGCCAAGTGACTGGAAAAGAAGTTGCATATCAGTCAGAAGAGTTTGATACAAATCGCCCGATGGTGTTGAACGGCTGGGTGAGGATGGCGGCAATTTACCATGTCTCGCACCAGCCAAAAGTGGTCTGATGACTTTTTCGCGCAATGTCAGTAGCGCAGAGATGGTACGAATGCCATCGGAAGTAAGTTGGTAACAGCGAGATTTTCCAATAGGGATGACCCATTGCTTGCCGCGCAATTTTTTCAGGTCGTAAGCAGCATGGCGAGGCTTGTATTCCAATGGGCTGAGACCCAAGGTTTCGCGGACTTTTTCAGCCAGGTCGGATACTGTCATGCCATTAGGTGAAGCTGCCAGGGCGATGACTGCATTCAATACGGCTCGCAAACGCTGTTTACTCAAGTCGATGCCAGCGACAGGCTTTGAACCAAGCGTGCCAGGACGAGATAGATTATCGAAGGTGTCATCATCCAAAAATGCGCCATCTACGCAGTCCAAAACATTAAAGAAGCGGGCCAGGATTTGCTCAAGTTCCAAGATAATTTTTGGGAAATTGGGCAACGAACGTCCACAATGCAGTGCTTTGGCATTATGTACAATTGCTTCGCCTCGTAAAACGCGTTCGCCTTTGGTATACAACTTGACTGATATTTTCCCGAAATGGATTTTGAAGATAATCAAGTCATATGCAGGTTTCTCGACCACGATTTCAAAGCGAGGTTGGGGACGGCTTTCCAAATGCCGAAATGGACGGCGCGCGGCTCCAAAGATGGTCTTTACCTGTTTAACATCCAACCAGGAGCGGGTGCGGTCAATCAGAGTTTGAACAAGTTGTTGCATCTGCCCGCCACTGCGGAACAGCAAGTTACGACTGTATTCAGCCTGATAGATCGAATAGTCATAGTGGAAGTTGGTGCGCTCCTGTTCTTCCAGGTCTAATGCAAAGCATAAACAGGTAGAGTAAATCCAACGATTAAATACCTGTTCTAGTTGCCCCACGATATCAGGTGAACTCAGGGTATCTGCAATCTGGGCCAGGCGTGTTGGTTCGCTGATTTGTGTGAAACTGTTATCTTCTTTGCGAAATGTCACTCCTTCTTTTTCGGCTCGGCAAGCCACGTACTCATGACCATTCAAAATGATCTGCGCTCCGAACGGTGGATGTCCACTCATACGAATGATGATGTGACCCCAATCTGGGTCGATGATGTGGAAGTGGTAATGATTGACATATTGCGTTTTGCGCTCGATGTTCATAATCTTGCCACTTTTTGTTTTTTTGACATTCCACACGGGAGCAGGTGCGCGACCCACCAGAATGGCGAATAGGCCAACAAAACCCGGTTCTTTTGGAAGATACTCGGTTGCAATCGTATACTTGCGCTCTTTTGTATCAACAATCCACCACCGGGATATTATGCGCATTAGCATGCGCACGCAATCGACGTGCCAGGCGACCTGCCATTCGCATCAGATGATTATTATCCAGGTCATCATCTGAACCTTCCAATTGCCGCCACCAAAGTCGGAAGCCAGCTGGTGTTTGCCCAAACAGGAAATAAGCGTTGAGAACAATCCGGTCAACACAATCGTAGCTTCCGTATAAATAGTCATTAACTCGACTTTTGCACCTTGAAAAACTGAATACTCAAGCAGGCCTGTAAGGGCGATTTCTTGCATTTTGGCTGACCGCTGGCAACACAAACTTACCCTCACCTTGGTCATCACAGGTGAGGCAGCAACCACCATCAGCGGATTTGATCAGGTTTTACACATAACGCGCAC
>CAILYI010000034.1 GCA_903838415.1 uncultured Anaerolineae bacterium
GAGGGTTGGACCAACTGTAGATGGTTACGGGTTGGTTACGAAAAAGCGTAACCAACCAAATTGGATGATTACGCTTTGAAAAAAGGGTATAGGATTCTTTAACATTGACCAGTTTCGGTCTTGTGGTTGCGAATGCGCTGAAGCAACCGCAAATTGATCAACACATAAATCAAGGTATTCTGGTTGGCAATGGCCTGGCCGTTTCGAATATGGGGACGCTCGATGTTAAGTGCTTTCGCTTGACTGTTGATGCGTTCCACTGCGGTGCGTTGGCGATAAGTATCTTTGTATGCTTCTCCATCTCGGTCGAGGGTATAACGTAGCCGCGCTCCTGGGCTGGTGGGCATCATGGCAGTACAGCCCTTTTTAGCTGAATTCTTGTGATTGATTGGGCAAGGTTTGTCAGTCGGATGTGGGTAACGTAACGGACAACCATATTTACCACGCTCATGTTCAACCAGGCAAGTGGTGCGGTCGGTGAAAGAAAAAAGAAGCGGCATTGCCAAACCTGCGGCACAAACTGGTAGACCTTCCGGGCTAAACTGGCGGCCCTTGGCTTTGTAGCCGCCCTTTTCGGAGAATGGCACAGCCGCAAAAGCATCGGGATCATCATCGCGATGGAAGTAATCGTAGACATACCAGGCGTCAAAAGCGGCATCGAAAGTGCCAAAACGTGGTTTGAAGCCCAAAACCTGCTCTGTTTTGGTCATAAGTGGGAAGAAATAGCTGACATCGGGATGGTCGAAGGTTTGGGTCATCTCGGCTAGGATAAATTCTCCGAAATCTGGAACCTTGACAACAACGACGCCGGAACCATAGCCCCAATAGTATTCACCAACCTGAATCATCTCCGCTGATATGGGGTTAGTATTTGGTGTAGTAGGAGATGACTGATCTTTGGATGTTGTCCGCTGGTTGTGCTTACGTTTGCAGCCGAGTTTACAATCCGAGTCTCCTTTTGGTTGTTGGGTTTTATCGTAGCGTTTGCCATCGATGTAAGCTTTTGGATTGTTTTCTTTGACCCACGCCAGGATATGCTTGGTATCGAGGCTGATACAATCACCAGCCTCAACCTGAAATCGATGCAATTCCTGGCAAATTAACCGAGCCGAGTCAGTCAGCAGAAATTGTAATGAGGTATTGGGCATCTCGCGCAGCATGCGGGTCATGTGCCGTTGGGTCGGCAAGCTGGCCTCTGGATCAAAGCCGCAGGAGTGCTTACCGGAGTGAGTCACGTGAAAGCCGAACAGGGGTATCAAACCGGGATGCTCCACCAGATAGAGGCGCAAGTCTCCCATGGAGTCGAGCCCTTCGTTTAGCTTGAGCAGCATGGCTCCAGCAAAAGCAGCGTATGAAACTGCTGGCTGGCACCAATGGCGCTGCAGATTGCGCTCAGGAAAGTCCGCCCAATCCAATGGACCGAGCAAGTCGAGCATGCGCTGGACAACCGGTGTTTCGGCTGCATATTTCGGAAGTTGTTCGGGATGCAGCCAGGTTGAGTGCAAATCGGACTTAATCGGGTTGCCGAGATTGAAATTGGCCCAAATCTGTCTGCTGAAAGCCTGGAAACGGGATAGAATCGAAAAGCCTGTCATGGTTTATTCTCCTTTCAAGCAAAAAATGGTTGTTGGCACTTCCATTCTAGCGCGGAGATGACCTGGCAGGTTTCGTAACCAACGAAAAATCAGGCTTGCGAACAATGTTACTGATAATTTGATCGGTCACATTCCCGGATCCAAAGCGTAACCATCAATTTGGATGATTACGCTTTGGATACCTTCAAAATTGGTTGATTACGTATTGGTTACGAAAAAACGTAACCATCGATTTGGTTGGTCCAACCCTCACCTTCCAGCGTGATGCTGGGCGTGTAAATGGCAATCCCTGTATGCACGGGGCGGCCTTCCTGCAACAAACCGAGCAGAGTCTCCAACTCACTCTCCTGCACGTTCCGAACGACGCCGGGTGAAAGCGTGGTGCGCTGCGTAATCAACTCCATGTAGCGCTCTTCACTGGCGGCTTTGCCCAATATGATGCGCGGGCGAAAGGCATTGATTGCTTCGATCTTTGTTGCCATGATAGTTTCCTCCTTAAATCTGAATGGGTTGGATAAAAACCTGCAAGGGATTTGAATTTTCCTTACAGGGAATTTAAATTCCCTTACAGAGAAATTTAATTTCCTTACAGGGAATTTAATTTTCCTTACAGGGAAATTTTTATTCTCGGCGAGCTTTTAACAACATGCCGCTCAGCAGCGATTTTTGGCCCAATTAACAGTTTTGGAGTTTGAAACGATTAAAGAAAAACCCAGAAACACCACTAATTCCATTACCGCCAAATGTGTTTCCAACCAACCAGCAGGAGGGCCGCCGCGCAATTTACCCGGCTTTGATGAAGTTCTGCGGCCATCCCGTACCAATTACCCGCATCTGCTCAATATTAAACAACTTTTTTGTGGCATTTGCAAGAGGGAATTTCCTTGAAACAAACCAGCCCTCACCACCAATCCCCAACAAAAAGGAGCTGACCTGGCGGCCAGCTCCTTTTTTTGTCAGCCGTTAGGGCTTGATTTTATCGACTTCGGCTTGCAAGGCCGGGCGGATCACTTCAAAATCCAGGCCCTTGGTGGCGCAGAAATCTTTGATGCTGGTGGCCGGGTCGGGCATGGGCGCGCCGATGACTTGCTCAATGGCGGCCTGCGGCACCTTCCAGGTGATCAAATCACCAAAGACGGTCTTGCCCTTGATCGCGTAAGCCGTCACAGTGGAGGTGGCGTGCGGCGTGGCTTCAGCGGCGGCAGTCGCGGCGACTGTGCTGGCAGGCGCCGGGGCGGCGGCTGGTTCACCCGGCGTGGCGGTATGCGTTTCCAGGAAGGTGCCTTGTTCCGCGGTCAGCTTGCCTGCTTCGAGCAGGATATCGACAGCGCTCTTGGGCAGATAGGTTTCCTCAGCCGTTGCCAGGTCATAGGGCAGCCCGGCGTAAAAAGCGACGAACATACGCACTGAAGCGGTGCCAATTTCAACCGGGCTTTCAGCGTAGATCGTCTCCAGTTCTTTGAGTTGGAAGGCGGCCGGGTCGGCGCCGCCGACGCCAAAAGCCTGGGCCATGATAGCGGGACTGATGCCGAAGGCTTTCTCCACATCCCCAAAGGTATAGGAGCCGCGAATATCGGCGGGGTTGGCGGTTCCGGCGAATTCGCCTTCGGTAAACTTGGCAGGTTCCTTGGTGGACTCGGTATTCCACCAACCGAACGCGGATGAAATCATGATTCCGCCGAAAAGGATGACAACCAGCAAGGCTGCGAGTGTTTTAGAGTTGAGTGTCATTTTAAACCTTTGGAAGTAAATAATACGGTCTTGGCTACCGGGCAAATTGCCTCGGAAGTGCATTCCAAACATGAGATACACTGATGATCGCGCACGGTTTTGACTGAGTCAACCGGGATGTTCATTGGGCAAAGGATGGAACAGGCGCCATCAGCCTTGCAAGTGGTTTCAGAACGCTTGATGCTGAAGATGCGGAACAAGTTGAAGACGCCCAGGAATGCGCCATAGGGACAGGCATACTTGCACCACGGACGTTCGACGAAGAAGGATAAGACCAACGTGACACCTAAAACGGCCAGCGCGGTGGGAGCCACTTCCGCACTCCAGAAATTGAACAGCGCGAAGTAGGGATCATACGCTTCGAAGATCAGGGTGCCGCTGGTAGCGGTGACGTAGATCACCCACGCCAGGACGGCGTAGCGCGCATAGCGCAGAACCGTATCGAGTTTGACCGGTACAAAATGATTGAACCTGCGTCGGAAAACTTTTCTCCCGAAACCCGAAACAAATTCCTGGATGGTCCCCAGCGGACAAATCCAACCGCAGAAGGCCGGGCCAAAAAGCACCGCCAGGAAGATGCCAATACCCATCAAGACCAACGAAGCGTCATGTACTTTCTTGACGAGCATTCCGCTGGCGAAGAAGGTATAAAGCGTTTCCACGCCACCAAAGGGGCAAAGCGCATGCAGCGAAGCGCTGGATAAAAACGCAATCCCGCCGCCGTTTGCGATCAAAGTGTGGTTAATAGAAATCAGCGCAATAAATGCGAAGAAGAACCATTGCACCACCTTACGGATCCAGATACTACGTGGGCGAAAAAACTGAATTCTTTTCCCGAAAATCGTGATCATCAACAACCTCCACAAATTTATTTTGTGCATATTCTATATATAATATACTTATCATTTGTACACATTGGAACAAGTTTATGTGAAGATTGTGTAAAGATCCCCCGGACGGGAAAGAAAAAAGTAAGAAGTAAAAAGGTTTCCCTTATTCCTTCTTACTCATTCCTTTTTTCTGCAATTAAAACCCTGACAACCCCCAAACACCCCGCTCTTCCTTATTACTTTTTTCCCATCCCTTATTACTTCCCTAATTCCACCAAAATAGACGTGTACTTACTCCGTCTCAACTTCCCCATCAGCCCGAACAAATGGAACGCAATCCCATACTTGCGCGCCATTAACTGCTTGAGATGGCTGAGCGCCGCATCTGAATCATCCGCTTTGGCCGAAGCCGCCACCCAATCGCCCAGCAGCGTTCCGTCCGCTTTGCAAGGCGCAATGTTGACCTCGCCACGGTTGCGCACGCGCCTGGCCTTACCCGACGTGGTTTCTGTCCAGACAATCAAATTCTCTCCGTCCTGCACAAACCAGACCGGCGTTTTAACGCCATTGCCATTCTTGCGAAAGGTTTCGACATTCAGATATTGTTGTTTTTCAAACTGGTTTATAGCTAACATGGGTTACTCCTGATTTAATGAATGAACGTCTTGAAAAAGTCTTTACTACTCAACCGAAGAACCTCCCAAAGATTTTTGGCGGACTTGCGGCTGTTTTTTCAATCTTACCCGCGCAGAACCGGGTACCTGCAGAACGGATATTTTAATCAATAAAAGCTCGGCTGCCGGGCTGGCGGCCAAACTCGATTCGCAGCCAGAAAGTTATCCTTGCTGGCCGCTTTCGAACATCTTCTTCGAAGCCTGATAGGCCTGCAAGGTGCGCTCCTTGACAATCTCATGCGCCACGATCGGTTTCTGTGGGTAGCCCGGCACACTGACAGCCTGCTCCCACGGCGCGTGAATAAGCGTATCAGACAAATGTGCCAACTCCGGCACCCATTGCCGGATGAAATTTCCCTGCGGATCGAACTTGCGGCTCTGCAGCAGCGGATTAAAGATGCGAAAGTAGGGAGCGGCGTCCGTTCCGGTGCCAGCCGTCCACTGCCAGCCGCCATTATTGGCCGCCGGGTCGCCATCCAATAGATGATCCATGAACCAGCGTTCGCCCCAGCTCCAATTAATCAGCAAATCCTTGACGAGGAAAGACGCCACGATCATACGCGCGCGATTGTGCATCCAACCCGTTGCCAACAACTGCCGCATGGCCGCGTCGACGATCGGAACCCCCGTCCGCCCCTCGGCCCAGGCCGCGAAATCAGCGCGATCATCGCGCCAGGGGATGTGCGCCAGCGCCGGGTTGAAGGCGCGCTGGCTGACGTGTGGGAAATGAAACAGAATGCTGATGTAAAACTCGCGCCAGATCAACTCATTCAGCCAGGTTTCGGCGGCTAGTTTTTCGGCCGGGCTTTCAGCGCCGCGCAGCGCTTCGAGAGCGGCGCAAGCGGCCTGCCGCATCGATAGCATGCCGAAGCGTAAATAAGGCGAGAGCGAAGCGGTGCCGTCCAAATCCATGCGATTGCGCGCCACGTCATAGTGCAGGATGGCGCTGGCGGTAAATTGGGAAAGACGGCGCCGCGCTTCAAATTCCCCGGCGGGAAAGAAGGCATTCTCAGCGCCTGGCGGAATCTGCTCGGACGGCAGCGGCGGCAGCGGCGGGAAAGCGTCCGGCGCGGGAAACGGCGCCAGCTGCGGGTCGAGCAGCGCCTTCCAGGCTTTCGAGAAAGGCGTGAAAACGGTATACGGCGCGCCATCCGCCTTATGCACCAGCAGCGGATGCTGAACCGTTTGCCCGTGAATCAGCGTCAATGGCAGGCGAGCCGCCACGCTTGCATCGCGCGCGCGCGCGTAAGGCGTGAAATCTTGCTCGGCAAAGATGGTTTGCGCGTTAGCTTCAAGCAAAAGTTCAGCCAGAACCTGCCGCGGGGCGCCGCTGCGCACGATCAGGCGGCTGCCACGCTGTTCCAGTTCAGCGTTCAGCACGCGCAGCCCGTTGAACAGGAAGTTCTGGCGCAGGGCAGGCGTGCGGTGCAGCAAATGCGGGTCGAGGATAAAAACGGGAACGACCGCCCCCTGCTGGAGCGCCGCATGCAGCGCAGACTGATCCGCAAGACGGATATCGCGTCTAATCCACCAGAGGGAAGTCGTCATCTTCAGAATTATTCCGCGCTGGGAGCGGGAATTGGCTGATTGTTTTTCCCACGAATCTGGGCGGCAATCGGATGATCGTAGATGGTGCGCCAGACATAGAAGCTCAAACCAGCCAACAGCAGCGCGCCAAACACACCAGGCGCCCAGGCGCCCAGGCTTCCGAGCAAATAACCGCCCAAAATCGGCGCGAAAATGCGGGTGGAGCTTTCAATCGAAGCCGAAAGCCCCAAAATGCCGCCGATTTCCTGTGGTAAAACCGCCTTGGTCAAGGTGGAGGATAGGATGGTGTTGAGCAGGCCGCCCGAAATCGCGGTGGGCGCCAGCGCAACCAACAGCCAGAGTACCGAAGGCGCGAAAGCCCAGCCCAAAAGGGCGAAAGCCATCGTCACGACCGCCACAGGGATCAGAATATCTTCGCGGAAGCGCTTGGTAATGCGCCCAATTAAAAATCCCTGCACGAAAACCGACAGCACCCCGACGTAAGTCAAGACAAAACCGGTGTCGCGCGCGGTCAACTGGAAGCGTTGCAAAGCATAAGCGGCGAACATGGTCTGGAAAATGGCGAAAGCCAGCCCGAAAAAGAAGCGGGTGATCAGCAAAGAACCGCTGAACGGCCGCCGCAAAGCGTTGAGCAGTGCATCCAGCGTGACGGACGGTTTGCGTTCCGCCATGACGGCGCGCTTTTCAGCGGTGAGTGATTCGGGCAGCCAGAAATAAATCAGCGCCAGGTTGCCAAGCGAAAGCGTGGAGGCTAAAAACGCCGGGACGGCGTAGCCCCACTGGCTGAGAACTCCGCCAGTCACCGGGCCGATGATGAAACCCAATCCAAAAGCCGCGCCGATCATGCCCAATCCCTTGGAACGATTCTGCGCGTCGGTCACATCCGAAATGTAAGCCTGAGCCACGCTCAGGTTGCCGCCCGTCAGCCCATCCACCATGCGGCTGATGAAAAGCACCAGCAGCACAAAGAAATTGGCCGCTTTTGGATTGAACGCGCCCGCCAGCGCCACGCCCAGCGGATCGGCAAACCCAAGCAGCAGAAAGCCAATGAACGTACCAAAAACCGACGCAAGCAATACCGGGCGGCGTCCAAAGCGGTCAGAAAGGCGGCCCAAAATCGGCGCGCCGATCAGCTGCATGGCGGCATACGAAGCCACCAACAAGCCGGTCACCAGTTGAGTCGCGCCGTACTTCCCGGCGTAATACGGCAGCAGCGGCAAGATCAGGCTGAAGCCAAGCAGATCGATAAACACGATCAGGATCACAGAAAAAAGTCGTTTGTTATTCACAGATACTCCTAATAATTGAAAGCTGTCAGCATTGAAGCAAGTTCAAATCGCCAACCGCTTAATCCTTAAACTGATACGCAGGTTCATGTTTGAGCTCAAACTGCGGCGTTTTGCCAGTCTTGGTCAGGTTTTCCCAGCCCACACGCAGCAAACCGAAAAGCGGAGTCCAGGGCTTGAACATCTGGAATTCCACGAATTCCTTGCGCTGGCTTGCGATTACCTTGGTCAATTGGCGGGCCGGACCTTCAGCCGGTTGGCCCAGGAAGCGTAGCACAAAGCCAAAGTTCTTGAGCTGTTCGCGGGCCTGCTCACCCACCACGCGCGGACTAGTGAGCATATCCGTCATCATCATGCCCGGGCTGAAACCCAAGATTTGCACGCCGCTGCCGCTGGTTTCCTTTGCCAAACTGCGCGTGAACGAAGTCAGCCAGGCCTTTGTCGTGCCGTACAGCGCGGTGGGCGTGGCCGGGCGCAAGAAAGAACCGTTTCCATAGATGTTGACCAGCATCCCGGCCTTGCGTGCCAAAAAATGTTTCATGGCGGCCTGTGTGCCATACATTGCGCCCAAATCGTTGGACATGAACATGTCCAGCGCCTCACGCGGATCCATATCCAAAACCATGCCAGCCGCGGATGAATACCCGGCGTTATTAATCCAGACGTCGAAATGGCCGAACTTTTGGATGACTTGCGCCGCCAAATGGTGGACTTGGGCTTCCTCCCGCACGTCAACCACATAACCGGCCGTGCGACCCTCTGCCTGCATTCCGTTTAGGACGCGTTCGACAACATCAGAGCTGCGGCCCGTGATGACGACAATTGCCCCGGCGGCGAGACAGGCTTGCGCCGTGGCGAGACCAAATCCGCGCGTTGAGCCGGTCACGACAATTACTTTATTCTGCAAGTTGGGCATCTTCTTCTCGATTCAGCATTTGTAAGACAGACAAAATTTCATCGTTGGCAGGAATATCGGTGGCGTCATGCCCGTAATGGACAAAACGAACCACTCCTTTTTTATCGATCGTCAGTTGGGCGGGCATGCGTCCAAACTTGAACAGATTGACTTCCTGTCCATACTTTTTCAATACGCTGTGCGTTGGGTCCGGTATGCCGACAAATGGCAATCCGTGCTTTTTCCAGTAATTTGCGAAGGCTTGCTCGTCTTCAGGCCCGAGAACCAAAATTTGCGTGTCCTGAGCCACAAACTTATCGTAGTCAAGGCGCAACTGCGCCATGTGCCGTTGGCAGAAAGGTCAGAAGAAGCCGCGATTAAAAACCAGCAACACATTCTGTCGACCCTGAAAGTCTGACAGATGAACCGGCTGGCCTTTGAAATCTGTCAGTGAAAAATCTGGAGCGGGCTGATTGAGTTCAACGCGATTGCTCATATCAGGCCCGATTTCCCAGCCAGAATTTGCGCCAATCTCCGTGGCTGGCTTGCAAAGCCAGGAAGGCATACAGACTGCCCGCAAAGAAACCCAGCGTCATCATGGCAACCGTCCACAGAATGGCGACAGCCAGTGATTTTTCGCGGTAAATAATCCAGCCGGAGAACAGGGTAAAGCCGGTATATAAGTCAACCAGCGAGACGATGCCCCAGGGCATGGCAAGCAGTTTGCCGCCTTCCACGAAGAAATCGCCGCGGGTGAAGGCAAATCCCAGGATCGCGGTCATGACGATGATGCCCAGGATGGAAATTCCTTTTGCAAGTTTCATGTTCAAGTCTTTCTCAGGTTGTTTGTCGTTTGGAAAATGAGTTTCGTACCCAGCGCTTTGCGTTCACCTGTCAACGCGCTGCTGACGGTCAAGAGAATAATCTCAGGCGGCCTGTCGACGCTTGATCTGCTTTTCAATCCAGCGTTCCAGCGGGGCGGCATTTCCGCCGAGCTGGTTGTGCGCGGCATACCAGTAGATTTCAAGGTAATCGTCAATGACTTTCGTCGACAGGTTTTGGCCTTGCAACAGAAGAGTCAGCCAATCAACTTCGCTATCCAGGAAATTAATGTCGCCCAATTGCAGGCAGGCGATAATATTGTCACCCATGAATTTGTGAGCATCCTTGATGTAATTCATATTCGCGCCCCTGGCCAGGGTTTCTTCGTCGAAGCTCGCTTCAAGGCTGGAGCGTTTTGCAGTAAAAGCTTTCAGGGCATCCACATATTCCGCTGACGGTGTGGCGGGCTGCGGGTTGGCCGGGCGGGATGCCAGTAAGATTTCAATCCGATCGATGGCGGATTCCAGGCGGTCGCCCAGGTAATGTCCCGCAATCCGTTCCCCCAATTCGGGATGAACCAGGAAGGCGCGCCCACCAAAAGCAACAGAGATATTCTGCGCCGAAATCAACGCCGCCGATTGTTGCAAGGAAGCGGCGGTATTCAATTGCTGTGAAGCCAGCACCACCAAACTGGCGCTAACTGCTTCGACAGTTTCTTCAAAGTGTTCGGGGGGCACATTGGCGCCCAGGTAGATAACGTTCAATCCGCGACGGCGCAGGAACAACGCCATCAACAGCGGCGTAAAAGCGTGCCATTCATCCGAGGGACAACCGATGATGATGGTTTGTCCACGCGAGGGGGCCGGCGAAGCCGAGATCAGCACTCCGATGCGCCGCATGGCCAACCCCGAAGCAAAGTGTTCCTGTTGCACGCTGGCGCGATTTTCGAACCACATACTGCCGATATCGGCCATGCCGCGCTGCAGCACTTCCACGCAGACGGTTTCAACCGGATAAAGCGCAAAAGCCTGGTTGAGGACCTGCTCGGCGGCCGGCTCGTTGAAGTTGATGCAGGCCGTCAGCCACTGTAAGCGCATCGCATCGATCCCGGTTTCAGGGGGCTGATAGATGGGTGGCTGCGCATTGTTGGCGCTATATTGACTGACTGAGCGGGTCTGCACTGCTGAAAGCGGGTCAATCCCCTGGGAAGCATGCTCCTTCCACATTTCCACCGCGCGCGAAATGCTCAAGCCTTCATTCTGCCGGACGATTAACCACTTGATCATCTCAATATCATGCTCGGAATACAGGCGATGACCGCCAGAAGTGCGCTGCGGCATGGGAATCCCATAACGGCGTTCCCAGGCCCGCAGCACATCAGGCTTGATACCGGTTTCTTTTAGAACAGCTTTCAGATTGTAAGCAGGAGTCAGGCTGAGGGGCATGTTAAAAAAACCTAGGCTTGCGGGGCGGGCTGAAGTTTGCGGGCGGCGGCGCTTTTCAGGCGGCTGAATTCCTTCAGAATCCGCTCAGTGGTCAGACGCGCCGAGAGCAGCACAATCGGCAGCCCGGTGCCCGGGTGCGTCGACGCGCCAGCAAAATACAGATTCTTGAATTGCGCATGGCGATTCTGCGGGCGCAGGAAACCCACCTGCCAGAAGTTATGGCTCAGGCCAAAAGCCGCGCCTTTTTCCAGGTTGAATTGTTCTTTCCAGGTCAGCGGGGTATGGATCATCTCAAACTTGATGTGCTCGCGCAAATCGTTGATGCCCATATCCCTTTCCAGCCGCGCAAAAACGGATTCGCGCGCGCGATTAACCATCTCCGGCCAATCCTGCTGGTTACTCTCATCCATGTGACCGACCGGCACCAACACATAAAGCGTTTCCTGGCCCGCTGGGGCCGCCGCCGCATCCGTCCGCGCCGGAGCATGGATGTAAAAACTGGGCTGCGCGGGCAGGGTATGGTCATTGAAAATCTGGTCAAACGAAGCCTTGTAATCGCCCGCCAGAAAAACATTGTGGTGCGCAATCTGCTCATACGGTTGATCCACGCCCCAATAAAACATGATCGTCGAGCAGGTATACAGCTTCTTTTCCAGTTTTGCGGCTTCGGCATTCTTTGGCAGCAATTCTTTATAGATGTACGGAAGATCGGCATTCCCGATAAACAAATCAGCCTCGTAAACCTGGCCGTTTTCCGTTTCGACGCTTTCCACTTTTCCACCCGCAGCCTTGATCGCCTTGACTGGAGAATTGTACACAAACCTGACGCCCAGCTTCTCAGCGATGGCGGTCAGCGTTTCGATGGCTTTGTACACCCCCCCCATCGGATACCACACCCCTTCGGCCAGTTCTGTGTACTGAAGCAGGGAATAGGTGGCTGGGGCATCGTAAGGGCTCAGACCAAGATACATATTCTGAAAGGTAAACGCCGCTTTCAGGCGTTCATCTTTGAAATAACGGCTGGTGTTGCGGTAATGCTTATCCAGCGCCTTCAGTTGGAAAATTAGCGGCAAATTGGTCAGGCTGAAATACTCGAAAATATTATAAAAATTCCGCCCAACAAATTTCTCAAGTGAAATCTTGTAATGCTTGCCGCCTTCGGCAATGTAATTAAGAAAACCGGTAAACGCCGTTTTCTCAACCTTTTCGAGCTGAGTCTGCATCTCGCCAATATTCGAAGTCAGCTGCAACTGCAACCCATCATCAAAGTGGACTTTGTAGGTTGGGTCAATGCGCTTGAGCTGCATGTGATCGCTCATTTTTTCACCCAGCGCCGCGAAAGTCTCTTCCCAAATTTCGGGCATCAGAAACAGCGTCGGCCCAATGTCAAAGCGATGCCCACCCTTAATCACCTGGCCACAGCGTCCGCCGGGCGTGGAATTCTTTTCCAAAACAGTTACCGAAAAACCGTTCTTTGCCAATCGACCGGCGGTGGCAATCCCACCAATTCCAGCACCGATCACAATTGCGGTAGGCTTATTTGTCATTTCAATTCTCTCCGTATTTAATCAATTTCCATTCAAGGAATTCTGGATAACCTTGCTCAGTATAACATTTGTCCAGTATTTGTCAAGATTATCGTTATTGACACTGTACAATATCTTGACAAAATATAGAATTTAGTTAAAATAGAATTATCGTTACCTGGGAGAAGATCATGATACAAGCACGTTGGGAAAACCGTTTGATCAATATGGCCGGAAAAGTAACCCACCCATCCACACGCCCCGTTTTTTCCTATTGGGCCGGTGACGCTTCGCTGGCCAAGGCTTACGAATTATGCGGACAAATCGCCGCCCATCACAGCAAATCCTTTTACATGGCTAGCGCGCTGCTGCCTGAAGAAAAGCGCTCTGCGGTTCGAGCTCTGTATGCTTTCTGCCGCACCGTGGATGACATTGTGGACGAATCCACTCTGCTCGGGCGCGATGTGGAACTAGACTACTGGCGCGGCCTGATTCAAGGCCTGATCCGCCCCCGCCCCGACGATCTGGTCGGACAGGCCTGGGTGGATACCCGCTCCCGTTACCATATCCCGGCTCATTATGCCTTGCAGCTGATCGATGGCGTTTCCCGCGACCTCGGTCCTGTGCGATATCAAACCTTTGATAATTTGACCACCTACTGTTACGGCGTGGCCTCCACGGTCGGCCTGATGAGCATGCATATTGTCGGCTTCAAATCTGCTGAAGCTGTGCCCTACGCCATTAAACTCGGCGTCGCCCTGCAGATGACCAACATCCTGCGCGATGTGGGCGAAGACTTCCGCAACGGGCGCATCTATCTGCCCCAGGAAGAACTCAGCGCTTATGGCATCACCGAAGCCGACTTGATGAATGGAGTTGTCACTCCGCAGTGGCGTGAATTTATGAAATTCCAGATTTCCCGCACTCGTCAGTTATACAAGGAAGGCTTCGTGGGGATTCACCTGCTTGAGCGTGATGGACAAATGTCTATCGGCGCAGCCTCCAAATTCTATCAGGGGATTTTGGACGCGATCGAAGCCAACAATTATAATGTCTTCTCAAGACGGGCCAGTCTCAGCACGTGGGGCAAACTCAGCAGAATTCCCGCAATATGGATGAAGCTGGTCAGCCGCTAACGAAACAAGCCTCCACATAAAAAGGTGAACCATGCTAACTTTCGATGAATATTGGGAAATGACCTATCCAAACGAAGATTCCGAAGCATGTAAAGCGAAGGCGCAGCATGCCTGGATGTTTTGTTATGGCCAGATGAAAACCAACCTACAATTGCAGACGTACGAGAATACTCCCTGTCCTGATTGTGGCTGTATAAACGGTCAGCATTACACCACCTGTACATTCTGTTAGCCTGCTAACGCAAACGAAATCGATTCTCAGCATTTTCTCCAAAAACAGGAGCGGACTGCATCTTGCAGCCCGCTCCGTACGTTTAAAGGGTAAAATCCAGTTATTGTTACCAACCGAGCGCACTTTGGCCACTCAACGCTGGAAACCGGTCTCGTTTTATCTTAAACTGAGCGCCATCACCTTTTTCGTGACGGTTCTGAGCGTCATTTTCCTGACCGCAGCTGGCATGGCAACCGCTGTCACCATCCCGCTAAAATCTTCACTGTGCTGTAAAACCCCGGCCCGTTTCGGCGCAGATTACGAGGAGATGGAGTTCTCCACCGCCGATGGCTTGACACTCTCCGGTTGGTATGTTCCGCCCCAAAACGAAGCTGTCATCATCCTGATTCACAGTTACTACGCTGACAGGCGCCAGACACTTCCCGTGGCCGAAATGCTTTACAAACACGGCTACGGCTTGCTGATGTACGATCAGCGCGCCAGCGGAAAAAGCGACGGGACGATCCGCTCGCTCGGCACATTGGACATTCCCGATCTCAAAGCCGCCGTCGATTGGCTGACTTTGCGCCAGAAAAACGTTAAAATTGGCGCATATGGATGCTCAATGGGCGGAGCGATTGCCATCGCGGGAGCCGCTGATGTTCCAGCCATGCGCGCCATTGCGGTGGATGCACCCAGTCCGCTGCAATGGAATGAAAATCTGCCACAATTCAGCCTGCACGACCCGCTCAGTCTGCCAATAACCGCGTTATACTATCAGCTCATCCTGCTGCGTGTGCGCAGGCTGCCGCCCACCGGCACCGTCGCAGCCGTTCAAAATTACGGCGCGCGCCCAATTTTGTTCATTTCCACCGGTCAAGACGGCGAATTCTCCCGCGTAAAGACCTATTTCGAAGCAGCGCTTGGGCCGAAAACGCACTGGAACTTCCCCGACGCAAGTCACTGCACAGCGTCAGGCGCTCATCCGCAGGAATACGAACATCAGCTTGTCAATTTTTTCAATTCCTTTCTACCCAACGAATGAATAGAGGAAACCCCATGCCCATCGACTTTGACCGCATCATTAATCGCCGCCACACCAACTCCATCAAATGGACATTTTTCGACGAAGATGTCGTCCCCATGTGGGTGGCTGATATGGATTTCCCCGCGCCGGAACCGATCATCACCGCCCTGCACACCGCAGTGGAACATGGCATCTTTGGTTACGAACTGCCAAACCAGGCTCTGCGCGAATCCGTGGCGGCGCGCATGAAAAAACTCTACGGCTGGAAAGTGGATGAAAAGAGCGTGGTGCCTGTGACGGGACTAGTCAGTGGGTTTTACGCTGCCGCTTCAGCCCTGTGCCAACCCGGAGACGGCTACCTGATCCAGACGCCGGTTTATATGCCCTTCAACGATATCCAGAAAAACCTGGGCGTCATCCGTCAGGAAGCGCAGCTGATCAAAACGGGCAAAAACGGCAGACTCAGCTACGCAATCGATTGGGATGGGTTTGAAAAAGCCTTCAACGCTGGCGGCAGCAAAACGAAGATGTTCCTGCTCTGCAATCCGCACAATCCGACAGGACAGACCTACAGCCGCGAAGAACTGTCAAAAATGGCTGAACTCTGCCTGAAAAACAATACCGTCATCGTCTCGGATGAAATTCACAGCGAATTGATGCTCGGCAGCGCGAAACACGTGCCGATGGGCTCGCTTTCGCCCGAAATCGCCCAACAAACCATCACACTGGTTGCGCCCTCTAAAACCTTCAATATCGCCGGTCTGTTTTGCGGATTTGCCATCATCCCCAACGAAGAACTGCGCGAACGCTACAAAGCCGTCGTAGAGCGCATGACCCTGCACGTCGCCAGTCTGGCACAGGTGGCAGCGCAGGCCGCTTTCTCCGGTCAATGCGACGGCTGGTTGGCAGAATTGCGCGCCTACCTGACCGCCAATCGTGATTTCGCAGTAGGTTTTGTGGAAAATGAGCTAAGCGGCGTCCAGATCAGCGTGCCCGATGCCACTTATCTGGCCTGGCTCGATTGCAATGAACTGGTCGCAAGCGGGAAAATCAAAACATCCCCCTATGAGTTTTTCCTGAAAGAAGCCCGGGTGGCGCTGAATGATGGCGCAGCCTTTGGCACCGGCGGCAAAAACTTTGTGCGCCTGAATTTCGGCTGTCCGCGGGAAATACTGGTCGAAGGCCTGGAACGCATGAAAAAGGCACTGACACAAAAATGAACCTGCGCGACATTCTGCAACGCAACATGGACCTGCGGCCCTGGGCCGAAGGCGAAAGAGTCCCTTGGGATGACGAGGCCTTCAGCGCGCGCGTTCTCGAGGAACATTTAACCCAGGAAAACGACGCTGCCAGCCGTCCCGCCGCGAAAATCAAAAAACACGTCGATTGGATGCACCGGCAGATCCTGCGCGGAAAACCCGGTCGCATCCTGGACCTGGGCAGCGGCCCGGGGTTGTACACCACCCGGCTGGCAAAGCTGGGTCACACCTGCACCGGCATCGACTGCGCGCCCGCTTCGATTGACTATGCCGTCGAAAACGCCCCCGAAGGCTGCAGCTACCAACTGGCCGATATCCGCAGCGCCGAATATGGCAGCGATTATGACCTGGTCATCTTTATCTTCGGCGCGTTCAACCTGTTTCGACCTGAGCATGTGCGCTTGATACTCAAAAAAGCGCTTGCCGCGCTCAAACCCGGCGGCACGCTATTGCTGGAAATCTCCAGCCTGGACGCAGTCGACCAGATCGGAAATCAGCCCGCCATGTGGTATTCAGCGCAAACCGGTCTGTTCTCCGATAAGCCGCATCTGTGTTTGATGGAAACATTTTGGGATGAAGAACAAACCGTCGCCACTGAACGCTTTTTCATCGTCGACACCGAAACTGGCGAGGTAACGCGCCACGCTGCCAGCACGCAGGGCTATGACGAGGATCAGGTCGAGTCGCTTTTACGGGAGACGGGCTACGGGGAGATTGACTCTTATCCCTCTTTGACGGGCAAACCCGAAAGTGCCGGGGATGATTTTTTGGTGGTAACGGCTAAAAAGTCTGCTTAAAATATCGGCGGATGGGGGTTACCCATCCGCCATGGCTCAAAACTTTTTTGCAGAAGAAAAAACGGGGGAAGCCACTTTATCGTCGTGGGGGACGGTTGGCCCTGATGCAAACTGCCATCGACAGGCCTGATTCTGTTCACCCGGGTTTTCCTCTGTTGTAAGGTTCTATCGTTTCGATGTGCACCTCCTGTTTGAACCAGATTTGTTACTAACAATAGAATAGCACGAAACAAATGCCGGTACATTAAAAATTATCAGCAGATTTGTAATGTTTTTTCTCAACATCAATGCCAGTAGCATCAAAGGGTTTCTGGATGTAAAATACTATTAGTCGTGTTTGTTCTTGTTTGGGGAGAAAGGGAGAAATATGTTGAAAAATACTTTGGCTTTATTTGTGATCGTGCTGTCACTCGCAGCCTGTTCCAGACCCGCAACAAATACGGTTTTGACCGTCACCCCAACGGAGGCAACTCCGGTAATGGCGACTTTCCCCACTCTGCCAGCGCAAACGCCCACCGCTAGCGCCAGCAGCAATCCCACCCCTTTTGCACCGTTTACAGTCAATCCAACGGTGGATAATGTGAACCTGCGCATGAATCCGGGCTATTTTTTCGATGCCTTCGGACTTGTTCATCAAAGCGACACATTGACCGTGCTCGGAAAAGCGCCCGGCGATGAGTGGATTTATATTGAGACGGCGGATGGCACCAAAGGCTGGGTTTTTTCTCAACTACTTACATCAGACGTGGATTTACAGCAATTACCCATCCAGGAACCGACCGATGTGCAGCTCATCAAAGGCAAGGTGGTGGATGCAAACGGGACGCCCATCCAGGGCATTGGGTTTGAAGTGAAGCAGGGTACAGAAACGGACGCCCAGGCCAACGTGGTCACGACGGATGCCAACGGCGAATTCTTCTCGTTCATGCCGACCACATCCAGCGGCACCTGGACAATCAACCAGGTCGCGGTGGCTTGTTTGAGCAATGTCTGGAGCGACAGTTCTTGCGGTACCTACAAAAGCGGATATACGGGCGTGGTGGAACCGCAAACGCTGACGGTGGTTTTGCCGCAAACCGGCGCGCTGGCATTTACCTGGAAGTAACCCCCTTAAAAAAAGGGCGGATGGGCAAAAACAAGCCCATCCGCCATACGATTGACGAAACTGCACGATAAAATCTTTACGGACTGTGAGTGGTTCTGAAGAAAGCGCGGCATTATCCGTGTTTACGTCGCGGGAGACGGCTGGCCAAAAAAAATATCCTGATGCCAGAGTTTACTCTACTCGCGCTTGCTCCTGATGTACTTAGGCTCCATATCTTCGATACTGAACCTCCTTGTGTGGCTGAACCTGCCACTGAGAATATATTACAACATCTCGCCAGGGGAAACATTAAAAACAACCTACATATTTGATATGATTACCCTACGACACCATTAACAAGTCACAGAATGGGGGTTTTGTGGAAAATATCTAAAGAGTAATCTCTCCCTTTTCCTTTTCCGGGATTATAATTAAAGTTGTCCGACAACTTTCTCCCAAACTAGGAGTTCAGCCATGACCATGATTGATCTTACCATCCATGCCGACCGCCGCAAGCACGCCATTCAGCGCGCCCGCGAGCGCAATATTATTATTCCCACTTATGCCCAGATGAAGGACCCTTCCAAAATTTCTGCAAGCGTGAAAGAAGAACTCTCCAAAATCGGGATGTGGGATATTCATCCTCGTAACCTGTTCCGCATCAATTGGCATAACGAAGCCAAAGCCCACGGCGGAACATTTGGCGATGTCAACTTGCTTGAACTGCCACCCAGCGTGACAGGCGTCCAGGCGCGCATTATCGCCATTGCCGGGAAGTGGTTCCCAACCGGCGCGCACAAGGTTGGGGCGGCGTTTTCTTGCCTCGTCCCGCGCCTCGTGACCGGTCAGTTTGACCCGACCACCCAGAAAGCGGTCTGGCCTTCGACTGGCAATTACTGCCGGGGCGGAGCTTATGATTCCGCGCTGCTCAGTTGCGAGTCCATCGCCATTTTACCGGAAGGCATGAGCCGCGAGCGCTTTGAATGGCTGGCGAAAGTGGCCGGTGAAACTATCAAAACCCCCGGGTCTGAGTCAAACGTCAAGGAAATTTTTGACAAGTGCAACGAACTGCGTCATTCCGGCCAGGATTTGATGATCTTTGACCAGTTCCAGGAATTCCCCAATTACTTGTGGCACTACGAAGTAACCGGCCACGCCATGGAAGAAGCCTTCAAGCGTATTGCGCGTCCTGGCGATGAATTCCGTGGCATTACCTCCGCCACCGGTTCAGCCGGAACGATCGCCAGCGGCGATTACATGAAGCAGGTTTTCCCCGGCAGCAAGATCGCCGCCAGTGAAGCCCTACAGTGCCCGACCCTGCTCGAAAACGGGTTTGGCTCGCACCGCATCGAAGGCATCGGCGACAAGCATGTGCCGTGGATTCACAATGTCAAGAACACCGACCTGGTCGTGGCGATTGACGATAACGGCGTGGTCAACACCGCGCGCCTGTTCAACGAACCGGCTGGACAGAAATATCTCGCCAGCAAGGGCGTGCCCGAAGCCACGATCGCACAGTTGAATCTGCTCGGATTCTCGGGCATTTCCAACGTCCAGACCGCCATCAAGATGGCCAAGTACTACGAGATGGGCGAGCACGATGTCATTTTCACCATCGCCACCGATTCGATGGACCTTTACCAGAGCCGCCTGACAGAAATGCACGCGGAATTGGGCGAATACAACGAACGTGACGCCGCCGCCGATTACTCGCGCTGGTTGATGGGCCAATCGACAGACAACATGCTTGAACTGCGTTACGCCGATCGCCGCCGCGTTCACAATCTTAAGTACTACACCTGGGTCGAACAGCAGGGCAAGACCTACGAAGAAATCCAGGCCATGTGGTACCAGCCCGATTACTGGACCAGCGTCCAGAAACAGGCCAACGAGATTGACGAATTGATCGTGGAATTCAACGCCGAAGTCGGCTTGAAGTAAATTCAAATTAAAAGCGACGAGTTGACGAGTAAAAGGGAAGCCTGTCTTCCCGGCCATTCGTCAACTCGTCGCTTATCAACTCAGCGCTCATACCACCTACCCCACTCATCCCCATGACAATTCTCTCAGCCCTGGCTTTTGCATTGCTCGGATATTTAGCCGGTTCGCTCACCCCGGCCATCTGGATCACGAACCTCGTCAAGGGGGTGGATGTGCGCAGCGGCGGTTCCGGTCACGCCACCACCACCAACACCATCCGCCAGGCCGGGTTTGGACCGGGCGTCCTGGTATTTATTTTGGATGTGAGCAAGGGCTTCCTGCCCACCTGGCTGGCAATGCGCTACGCCCCGGCGGAATGGATCATCCCGCTGACGGCCATGCTGGCGGTGGTGGGACATTGCTGGCCGGTTTTTGCCGGCTTCCGCGGCGGAATGGGGCTGGCCACCACGGGCGGCGCATTGCTCGCTGTACAACCGCTTGGTTTTCTGATCAGCCTGGGTGTGTTGATCCTGCTGGTACTGGTCATCAAACACAGCGCACGCGCCAGCGTGGCAGCCGGGATATTAATCTCCCCGGTGATGTGGCTCGCGGGGCTGCGCGGAATCGTCCTGTGGGTTGGGATTTGCGCCGGTCTGGTGATTGCGGTACGCTTTTTGATCGACTGGAACCGTCAGTACCGCGAACTGTGGCTAGACCGGGAAAAACCGCAATAAGCGCGGTTAAATCTTTTTGCGCCGCCGCAGCCTGACAAACAGCGCCACAAGTCCGCCAATCAGCAGTACCAACCCCACACCACAAACCATCAGCACCAGTTGGCGCACATTTAGCAGATCGGCGCGCCCCGGCTGCACTTCAAAAGCCAGGAAAGCAGCGCGATCAATGCCAAAACCATCGGCGTTTTTGCCGCTCAGGACGACTTCCACGCTGTGCAAACCTGACTGCTGAGGAAGGTACTCGGCGCTGTAAAGATCCCCATGTGCAGAAAGCGGTAACGATTCAAGCGCGCCATCCGGTTTGCGGATGAGGGCCGTGGCTGATTCAACGGTCAGGCTGGCGCCTTCCAACTGCAGACTGGCGTTGATTGTAACCGGCTGCCCAATCGCCGGGATGGTTACGCTGCTGCTGGCACTGAGCGCGGCTCCACCGACAAAACGGGCGTTGATGGCATAATCTGCGCCGCGGGCCGGGGTTTCAGCGCTGGTTTTTACCATAACAACCCATTTGCCGGGTTTGGGCTGCTTGAAGCCATAACCCAGATAAAGCATGGTGGCCGGGTCGCTGATTTTCATCAACCCATTTTTAGCGACATCCAATTCGATCACTTTCCCGCTCGCGCCACGCACTTCCACTTCCAGTGAGCGCGACGAATCGTACATGCTGAAAGTGGCAAGGCTGACATTTGGCTCGATATTAATCGTCACTTGCGCGGACTCTCCAGGCTGCAGATGCCCGTGAAACGTCTGGGAAAATTGTTCGGTGCGGCTGGTCACCGCCGGGGCGACCAGGTCCGGGCGATGCGCAAACGATCCAGGCGGAAGCTGCAGCAGGTGCCGGACATCCTCATCAAAGACCCTTTGATCCGAGGTCAAATTACCGTGATACATGGGCAGTTCCTGGACGTCATCCAGCGTAATGGATGTGGCGCTGCCCAGGCCCACGACCGTATCGGATGGCGCGTCTGTGCAGGGCGAAGTCAGCGGATCAATCAACAGGGTGCCAGCCACCATGTGAAACGGAACGCCGTGCCGGTGAATGATTTGCTGGTTAAAAACATTCACCATGTAATCCGGCAGAATTTCCAGCGAGGCTGGCAGTAGAAAGCCCAACGCAGCCACCGGATAGACACAGGCTGATCCGGCCATGGGCGTGCCCAGGAAGATGACCTGGCCGACATTTTCGGTTTTCATGACACGGTCAAGGTAGTAGCGCGAAATCATGCCGCCCATGCTGTGCGCCAGCAAATCGACTTTTTCTGCGCCGGTTTGCTTCTGGACAGCTTCGATATACTGCCCGATAATCTCGGCGTTCTGCGCTATGGAATTGGTGCGACTCTCAGGACTGGAAGGACTGCCGGTGTTGAGCACACCCGGCGCCTGACCATCACCCACGGCAAAGCCCTGCAGACCGATCGAAGCCAGGTAACCCTGTGGCCCGAGATAAGCCTTCCACGTCTCCCAATTGGACAGGAAGCCGTGCACCATCACGATCGGGCGCGGATGGATGCGAATCGTCAGCGCGCCGGGCATTTCGCGCCCGCCCACCGTCACGCGCAGAGTCTGTTCAGGGTCCGGCTGACCATCCGGGCTGTAAAACCATCCCAGCGAGGCAAAGGCCTGGCTGGTGCAAGTATCGGAACCCGCCGCCAGCGTGCAGGAAGCTACCGGCGCGCTCAAGCCTGACAGCGAAAAAAGCGCCTCAGCCTGGGCAGCTTCCGGCGCGGACAGTTTCAGACTCAATCGAAGGCTGTTCCCATCCACCAGTTCCGTGATTTCCGCTCCAGCGCGGTCAAGCACACGGATGACCGCATCCACTCCCTGGGCTTGGACCGGTGAAAATCCACCAATAAGCAGCGCGCCAAGCAAAATAATTGCCAGAATCCTACGCATATCGCCTCCTGAAAAATCAATAACCTTTTGTGCCGGTCACTGCCAGAATAATCACACTATTTGCTGGTACGAGTTCAGCTCATTTTACTAATTTTTGGGATGAAAATAAAGACCTTTCTGGTCACATTCACAATCCCAGATTTTTGTTGTAGTATTAACGCTATAAAAATCGTCCAACTTGCCAAGCCACAGGGATAAGATGCTTTCTCCCACCTCGCTAATTCTCGTCTGCCTGATCCCCACGCCGCGCGATCTGGAAATCGCCCGGCTGTTGGGCTGGTACCGCATCCCCTTCCGCAGCGCGCCCAAGGTCGTCGCCGTGGATTACCTGGCCTTCTACCAGCCGGGAAATTTCGGCGAGCAGGGCAGCCAGATCCAGTACGCCGCCGCGGTGCGCGGACATGAACTCACCACGCGCGCCGAGCTTCTGCGCGACGAGCCCGAACATCCCCACGCGCACGAGGAATACTTCAAAATCCAGCTGGGCGCGGTCGAACGGCTCAAAAGCCCGATCAAGGCCGAAAAGTGGCGGCGCATCACCTTTTTATACACCACCGGCGAATACCTGCTGCGTGCCAAAACGCTCAACGAACTGGTCATCCAATCTGACGAGCGCCCGCTGCTGTGGCGCTCGCTGCGCGAACGCGCCGAACAGGATCAGCAATACCAGGTCGATCTGCCCGAAATGGAGCTCGACCAAACTTTATTGATCGCCCTGCTTGGCATCAAGGAAATGCAGGCTACTTACCCATCAAAGGAGCAGGAAAATGGCTTTATTAATTAAAAACGGAACGCTGATCAGCGCCTCGGACACCTTCAAAGCGGATATCCTGGTCGAAGGCGAAAAAATCCGTCAAATTGGGGAAAACCTGACTCACCCGTCAGCCGCCGTCATCGATGCGACGGGCAAACTGCTCCTGCCAGGCGGCGTGGATCCGCACTGCCACTTTGACCTGCCGATGTTCGGCACGGTCTCGTCTGACGATCACTACACCGGTCACAAAGCCGCCGCGTTTGGCGGAACGACTACGGTGATGGATTTTGCTCCCCAGCCGCCCGCCGCACCCGGCAAATGGGACGGATTCCAGGCTGGAGTGGATGAGTGGCTCGCCAAAGCCCAAAAGGCCGCCGTCGATTATTCCTTCCACATGAACCTGACCCATTTTGACGATGACGTCGCCGCCAGCCTCCCTGCCCTGCGCGAAACGGGCATCACCACACTGAAAGTCTTCACCGCCTACAATGGACGCCTGCGCCTGGATGATGGCGGCATTTTCCGCGCGCTGCGCGCCGCCAAAGGAAATGGCATGCTGGTAATGTCACACTGCGAAAATGGTGACGTGATCGAGACGCTCATCCCCGAGGCGCTGGCGGCCGGGCACACCACGCCCGAATGGCACGCGCTGACGCGCCCGGCCTGGGGCGCGGTCGAAGCGACGCTGCGCATGTGCGCCATGGCCCAACAGGCGGATGCGCCGGTCTACATCGTCCACATGAACGTGGGCGGAGAAGCCGACATGCTGCAGTACGCGCGCGAACGCGGCGCGCCGGTCATGGGCGAAACCTGCCCACCCTACCTATTTTTCAGCATCGAAGACATGCGCCGCCCGGATGGCGCTAAATGGATTTGCTCGCCGCCGATGCGTACCGCCGTCGATAACGTCCGCCTGTGGCAGGCGCTGCAGGCTGGCACGCTGCAAACCATCGGCACCGACCACTGCCCGTTCTTCTTCGACGGCACCCAGCCGATCATATACGAAGGCCGGCCAATCGCCATTCCCGGCAAAGAATTGGGCAAGGATGATTTCACCAAAATCCCCAACGGCCTACCCGGCGTGCAGGATCGCCTGCCAGTTTTGTGGACAACGGCTGTGCGCAGCGGAAAACTGAGCGCCAACCAGTTCGTGGCGCTGACCAGCACCAATCCGGCCAAGATTTTCGGCCTGTACCCGCGCAAGGGCGCGCTCATTCCCGGCGCGGATGCGGATATTGTGCTGTGGGACCCGGAGAAAAAGGTTAAATACGGCGTGGCGCACAGTCACCAGCGCACCGATTACAACCTGTACGAAGGCTGGGAGCTGGTCGGCTACCCGGAAAAAGTCTTCCTGCGCGGCAAGCTGATCGTCGATGGGGAGAACTGGCTCGGCAAAGCGGGCGATGGTCAGTTTTTGAAGCGTGGCGAAGGGGAAGTGATGTAATATCCAACATGTTGGAGGGGCGACCCGGCGGGTCGCCCCTTTTCATCAGATCACCCCACCTGCCCGTTTGTCCAGGTCAAGACCGCCGGTTTGGGTGATGCGCGCTCTCGCCGTCAGGGCTATACTGAACGAAAAGGAGCCCGAAATGACAAAAAATCTATTGGTAGAACTTTCTGATGCACTTGCCGAGGCCGCCGAACGCGCCGGTCAGGCCACCGTACTGGTCAACGCCCGCCGCCGCATCCCAGCTAGCGGCATTGTCTACGCCGCCGAGCTCGTCCTGACCGCCGACCACGTCATCGAGCGCGATGAAGACTTGAGCGTGACGCTTTTCGATGGAACTGAAATCAAGGCGACAGTTGTGGGGCGCGATCCCGGCAGCGACCTGGCCCTGCTACGCCTGGCCCAACCCGTCAGCGTGGTGGCTCAACCGTCAGCGACGCCTGCCCGGATCGGGCAAATGACCCTGACCCTGGGCCGCCCGTCCGCTGAAGGACTGGAAGCCAGCTTCGGCATCGTCAGCACCATCGGCGGCCCAGTCCGCACCCCGCGCGGCGGACTGCTCGAACGCTATCTGCGCACCGAAGCCACCTCCTATCCCGGTTTCTCCGGCGGCCCAACCGTCGCCGCGGATGGCACGATTCTGGGAGTCAACACCTCGGGCCTGGCGCGTGGCATGGCCATCACCATCCCGGCAGATCTGGCCTGGAAGGTAGCAGCCGCCCTGGCCGCCCACGGACACATCCAACGCGGCTACATCGGCATCCGCAGCCAGCCGGTAGAAATCCCGGCCGCGCAGCAGAGCGCGCTCAAACGCGAACAGGCCAGCGGCCTGCTGATCATCGGTCTGGAAGATGACGGCCCGGCCACCAAAAGCGGCCTGCTCGTCGGCGATATTCTCGTAGGCCTGGACGGCAAGCCCGTCGCTGACCAGGATGCCCTGTTCGCCAGCCTGAGCGGTGACGTGGTCGGCAAATCCCTGCCGGTCGAAGTTCTGCGCGGAGGCGCGCCGACAAGCGTCAAAGTGGTAATTGGTGAACGTTAACGAATGATTCGAATTGGCATTGCGGCCCCCAATCTGCCTCTGCGGCTTGGATTGCGCAGCCTGCTCACCGACGAGGATTTTCTCCTCGTCGGTGAGTTTGCCACGCTGGAAAATGCCGCCGCCGCTGAACTGGATCTGCTCGTGCTGGTGGCGTCCAGCGTGGACGAAATCGATGCGCTGGATGCCAGCAGGCTGCCGCCCATTTTGCTACTGACGGATGACGCGCAGCAGGCGCAAGCTTTGTCGACGCGGCAACAGGCCTGGGGTGTGCTGCCACTGAATGCCAGCGAGGAAGAACTGATCGCCGCCATCCGCGCCCTGGGCGAGGGCTTGTTTGTCGGCGCACCCGCCTTGCTGAAGGGTTTGTGGCGGCAGACGGCGCGTCCGTTCGCAAGAAACTCGTCTGAAACTGAACAATTAAGCGTCCGCGAGATGGAAGTGTTGCAAATGATGGCGCGCGGATTGGCAAATAAACAAATCGCCCAGGCGCTGAGCCTGAGCGAACACACGGTCAAATTTCATTTGTCGTCAATCTATGCCAAACTTGGCGTTGCCAGCCGCACCGAGGCGGTCTCGGTGGGGACACGTTTGGGCTTAATCACGATGTAACACGGAGCAATTCCTTCAGCCGGGGATGTTCGGCGTAGACGCCGCGGTAGCGCTCGGGCAATATCGCGGCGATCTGGCACATGATTTCGTCGGTGTATTGCTGCAGGGCCGCATCCCGGTTTTCTTTGGGGATGGGCGGCAGCGTGAAGGGCGAACCAACCGTCAGCGTGATTTTTGATTTTCGGAAGCGTTTGACATTTCCCAAGATAACTTTATCTTCGGTACCGGTAATCGCCACCGGGATGACGGGGAAGCCGGAACGAGCCGCCAGGTAGGATACGCCCGGTTTCCCGGCGATCAAGGCTCCGGTGCGGGAACGAGTCCCCTCTGGGGCGATCACCAGCGAGTTGCCCGTTTCCATTAATCCAATCATTTTGCGCAGGGCTTTCAAATCGGGGTTGAAACGATCGACAAACAGGAAGTTGAGATTTTTCCCCAGCCAGCGAATCCACCAGATTTTTTCCCATTTTTCAGCGACCGGGATGAACATGTCGTAGCGGTCAAACTGGTAATGGAACATGGCGATGTCGATGATGCCGATATGGTTGGTGGCGATCACAAATCCGCCATGATCGGGCACTTTTTCGACATCAATGACGTCGATGTCGCCGATTAGATTCAGGATGGAGATGACGAGCCGGCGGACGAATTTACGCATAGTTTGGGGGTTGACAACCGTTTTTTGACAGTATGGAAGCGTTTATAGGCAATAGCACACAACTTGCTGTTTTGGGAAAAAACCTATTGAACCGCAAAGGCCGCAAAGGTTTTTAAATTCAGGCAAGGCAAACGTCACGTACGGCAATAATGCGTATTCGCTGGCTTTTGAACAAAAAATCCGTCAGCGCGGAAGCTTGCTCAGAATCTAAAAGATTTTCTTGGCGTACTTGGCGCGCTTGGCAGTTCGTTTCTAGCAAGTTATGCGGTACGACGTTTGTAGTGATGAAAACCCGCTTCAACGCGCAAGGTTTCGGCTTTTGGGGTTCTATCAGGCGGATGGATTCCAAAGGGTGCGGCTCAGTCTGGTGAAACCACGGCGTACGTTTGAAATTCATCAGACCGCTTGCCTAACTGCTGAAACAACCGTCCCGAAGGTTGAAAGGTTTTTCTCCGAAACCTTTTTGCCGCGAATAGCGCGAATTTTCTCGAATTTTTCGTGTCCCTTCGCGTAATTCGTGGCTGATCTTTCTTTGAAACCGTTCACAGGGCATGTTTTGATCGCCACCCATCTGGCGGTTATTGGGCTGAACGATTACAAAGTTCCTTCAGCCTGGGATGCCCGGCATAAAAACCGCGATACTTCTCGGGCAGCATGGCGCCGATCTGACACATGATCTCGTCAGTGGCAGTGACCAGGGCTTCTTCACGATTCCGTCCTTTGAGTGACGGTAGCGTAAACGGAACTCCGGCGCGGACGATAATCTGCGAACGTCGAAAATGCTTGAGATTGTCCACTACAGCCCGATCTTCCGTTCCCGTCATCGCAATCGGGACGACCGGTAAACCGGTTTTACTGGCAAAATAGGCCACGCCGGGGCGCGCTTCCTGCAAGGCTTCAACCTTGGAACGGGTGCCTTCCGGCGCAATGACGAAAACGCCGCCCTTTTCCAGTCGCTTCAGCACTTCGCGGATGGCCTGAATATCGGCATCAAAGCGATTGATAAAGAAGCCGCCCAGCACGCGCACCAGCGGTCCAAACAACCAGTGATTTTTATATTTTTCAGCGACCGGCATGATGATGTCTTCGCGGTCGATGGCGTAATACAACATGGCGGAATCGAGCCGGCCCAGGTGGTTGGACGCCAAAATGAAGCCACCCTGCGGCAGGTTTTCATAGCCCTGAATCTCAACGCGGGCGATGATGAAAAGGACAAAACGAACAAAGATGCGGAATAATTTTTGAGCCATGGCTGAATTGTAAGACAGGTTTGATCTGGATGCAATCAGGAAACATACTATGGACTACAACGTCCGCGTTTGGCCGCCGTCCACATCCAGGATGGCGCCATGAATATAAGCGGCCTGCGGCGAAGCCAGAAAAGCCACAGCGCGGGCGATTTCTTCCGGCTGGCCGAAACGGGCGATGCCCATCGACTGCGCCATGGTCTGCGCGGCAGAAGCTTCGTCCAGCCCCTTTTCTTGCGCAAAACTGCGTAAACGCGTCTGCAAGCGCTCGGTGACAATCGAGCCGGGGTTGATGGCGTTGACGCGTACGCCGTCCTTCACGCCCCGATCCGCCAGCGACTTGGTCAGGTTGAGCAGCGCCGCATTGACAGACCCACCAATCCCAAATTCCGCGCTGCCGGTGCGTCCGCCAATCCCGACAATATTGACGATGCTGCCGCCGCTACTCAGCAGGTGCGGCCAGGCGGCGCGGCACAGACGCATCGCGCCGAAAAACTTGAGCGCGTACCCGTCCGCCCAATCTTCGTCCGGCATTGTCAGGAAATCACCACGCTTGGTGGCTCCGGCATTGTTGACCAGCAAATCGAGCTGTCCAAAATACGCCACAGCCGCCGCAACCAGCGCGGCAGGCGCGGACCCTTCGCGCAAATCCACCGCCTGGACGAGACATTCTGTGGGAAGCGCCGCCGCCAGGCTTTCAAGCTGAGCGCGAGAGCGAGCCGCCAGAACCAGCCGCATCCCCTCAGCAGAGAGCGTCTCAGCGATGGCGCGCCCAATTCCACGGCTAGCGCCGGTGACGATGGCAACTTTCCCGGTTAGTTGAAAATCCATGGTTAGCCTTTCTGTTCAATGGTTGGAACGAATCGAACCTGAAGGTGGGAAGCTACGGCGCGGCAAAATCGACAGTGTAATAGGTGCCGTAAGCCGTACCGGGGACATAAGTGTAGCCGATGCCCACATCCACGGCGTTGGGATTGAGAATGGCATCCCGGTGGGTCTTATCGTTAATCCACCAGTTGAAGGCATCCTGCGGCGTGCCGCTGGCATAGATGATTTCTTCAGAATACGACGGAGCATATCCGGCCGCCGCCACGCGCGCATGGATGGATGAACCGTCCGAGCCGTTGTGGCCGATGAAATTATTGCAGGCCATATCGTCACTGTGCGCCTGCGCGGCGGCGCTCAAAGCGCCGTTAATATTCAAGGGCGTCAGTTTCGCATCAGCGCGGGCGCTGTTGAGCAGCCCCAGGATTTGGGCGATATAGTCCAGGCTCTGCTGTGGTTTGCAGACGGTTCCCGGAACAACGGTCGCAGCGCTGGCGGGAGCAGTTGTCGCCACCGTCGGCGCGGAAATGGTCCCATTCCCGACTACTACCTTGACCCAGATACTCGTCACCACACCGACAGAGATGGTGCTGCCCTTGGGATTGCGCAGTTCAAACAACCCGGTAAACGCGCCATCCCGCGCCGGAGCCTTCAGCTCGACGGAAATATCCAGCGTTTGGCCGGGCGGCGTTTCAGAAAGCGGCGTGGTGATGGCGGCGCCCATCTGCTCGCCGCCGACAAAGATCAGCCCATAGCGCACATTCCAGATGCAGGTGCCGGTGTTTTTCAGCCGCCAGGTCTTGGTGAAAGCCTGTCCCGGCTGCATGCGCGTGTTATCCGGGATGCTGACATCGTCCACGTACAGGGCGCCATCGGTGCAATCCGCCTGGGGCGTGGGGAGCGGGGTCGCCGTTTCAGTGGCGGACAAAGCCGGTTCGGCGGTGACCGTTGGCGGCGTGTTGGGCGTGGAGTTGACAGTCGCTTCGGGCGGCGGCGTGGCGGTGGAACGCACGCAAGCCGTCAACAAGAGCACCGTCAGCACCAGCATTATCCAGCGCAAATTTTTGGTGGTCATGCGCTCAAACCATCCAGCCGCGCGGGAAGTGATTTTTCAAAATCCCCTGCACACCCTTGCCCCAACCAATCCCAAAACCATCCACCGTCACCAGCGTCCAGCCGGTTACCTCCGTGGGGATGCTCTCTCCGCGCAAATAAGCGGCCAATTCGCGCGAATCAGCCGCCAGGTTCAGCACGCTGCGCGCTTCTCCCGGCTTCAAGAACAGCGCCAATGGATGCGCCGGTTCAAAGCGCTCCTTTTTGAAGGTTCCAATCCAGATGCCAGGGTGGATAAGATGGACGCCGTTCAAATTGGGGATATTTTCAGGCTGATAGTACAGCCGCTCCCCCACCACCCGCAGCCGTTCTCCCGTCAAATTGACGTTGACCACTTCCTGAAGGAAAGCCTGCCATAGCGGCCAGAATTGCTTCGAAATCCGCACCGGGGAGGCGTCCCAGGCGCGTTCTTTCTCGTCCCCGGCTTTTCGCTGCAACAGGCAGACGAAATGTCCCTCGCCGATCACCCGGTGCGGGAACAAGCGCACCGCGCCGCTCAACCCTTGCGGAGCGGACTCGGCCCAATCGGGCCGCCCCGGCATGAAACCGGGGAATTGCGGCAGCGGCAGCACTTCAAAATCGCCGCTTTCTTCCATCAGGCGGGCGACGACGTTTTCATCTTCCTCGGGCGCAAACGTGCAGGTGGAATATAGCAAATATCCGCCCGGGCGGACGAGTTTCGCCGCCACACGCAAGATATTGCCCTGGCGGGTCGCGCAGCCCGCCACCATTTCCGTCGACCAATCGGCGCGCGCGCCCATATCCTTGCGGAACATGCCCTCGCCCGAGCAAGGCGCATCCACCAGAACGCGGTCAAAATAAGCGCCAAAATGATCTGCCAGTCGCTCCGGCGACTCGTTGGTCACCACCACGTTCCCGGCACCCCAGCGCTCCACGTTTTGGGCGAGATGTCCGACCCGTTTGTTTTTAATCTCGTTAGCGACGAGCAGCCCCTCGCCTTTCATCAGCGCCGCCAGGTGCGTGGTTTTGCCTCCCGGCGCGGCGGCCAGATCCAGCACGCGTTCGCCTGGCTGCGGAGCAAGCAATTCCGCGGGCGACATCGCCGAGGGATCCTGCATATAGTAAAGTCCCGCCAGGTGATAAGGGTGCAGCCCCGGCCTGTCCTCGCCATCCAACGTGAACGCTGACGGACACCAGGGCACATTTTCGCCCAGGCTGAACAGCGAAAGCGCCTTGAACTGCTCCGGCGTCAGCTTGAGCGTGTTCACCCGCAGGCCCGATTTCGGGATTCCATTAAGCGATTCGGCGAAAACGGGGAATTCATCGCCGAGGAAGTTTTTCATGCGCTCCAAAAAGAGCGGCGGAATGGGTACAGGTGAGTTGGCAGGCATGCGCCCATTATAAGGTGTGAGTGTGTATTCTAGAAACCAATTTCGCGCTGCCCCATCTGCTGACGCGGGAAGCCTTCTGCCGCAGAATAACGCGAATATTACGTTCAATGTGCTGCGAATGTTCCTTTGGAGCGGTTATTTCAACTGACTTGAAACATACCCGTATGCCTTTCCCAAGTACAATCTATCTACCAAGTGGTTGAAAATTTATTGGAGCTAGTAGAAAAAGGAGTCATGATGCCCGATCTTTCACGGAAAGAAGTTATTCAAATCTTGGCGACCACGCAGCAAGCCAGGCTTGCCGGGGTTGATTTATCCGGATTGGACCTGGCTGGCTTGAATTTTGCCGGAGCCGACCTGATTCGCGCGAATCTGACTGGTGCCAACCTGACGAATGCTTACATGCGGCATGCCCAACTCGAGGAAGCCAACCTGGAAGGCGCAGTTTTCATCAACGCCAATCTCAAGGAGGCGAATCTGAAAGGGTGCCGGCTTAAAGGGACAAATTTGAGTGGGGCGAATTTGACAGACACCAATCTCTTTGGGGTAGAACTTGATCCAACCCAGAAGCGACAAGCCAGGGGACTGCCGGGGTAGTGTTGAACGTAACTATGAATCGCAAACCACGACATTCGGAAAACTTACCGAATGTCGTGGTTTTTTATCAAACTGATGACGCGCCCAGGCTAGTTGGCCAGGGCCGCCAGGGATTGTTGTTCAGTCAAATCAAGCACTTTGCTCAATTCCAACAGGATGATCAGCCGGGTATCCAATCGAATAATCCCCTTCAAAAAGGCGGAATTCACTGTGCTGACCATGGGCGGCAGCGGCTCGATGAATTCATCCGAGACCCGCAGGACTTCTGAAACCGCGTCCACCACCATCCCCACTTTGACGGAGCCCATGGTGACAATAATTATGCGGGTTTGACGGGAAAATTCCTGTGCTTCCAGGCCAAAGCGCGTGCGCAGATCGATCACGGGCAGCACGCTGCCGCGCAGGTTGGTGACTCCCTTGACGTAGTCAGGGGTTTGCGGAAGTTGTGTGATTGCCTGGGTCTTGATGATGCTTTCCACCAGGGCAATATTGATACCGTAATATTCGTTTGCCAGATCAAAAACCACCAGTTGACGTTCCATATGAACCTTTCCATTATCTTTCGCGCAAGCCCCTCGCTTTTCCTTTCGGCCAGCGAGGGGCCTGCAGAGATGTGCCTGATCTAATTGAGGTTCTTGGCGCGATGACCGTTATTCTCGACCGTCATCGGGTGATGTCCGTTGCCATTGCCGTTACCATTGCCGTTGCCGGGCTTGGTCGCAATGACAGGCTGATGGACTGACCTGGCAGCAACCTGGACGGGCGCGTGGCTTACATGGCTGGTTTCCAGCGTGAGCTTGAATTGCGCCACGATCTGCTGCAGGCCCTGCGCCATTTCCATCATGGAAGAGGCCGAAGCGGAAACTTCTTCCACCTGCGCGGAAACTTCCTCGGTGGAAGCCGAGACTTCTTCGACGGCGGCGCTGTTCTCTTCGCTGACGCTGGCGATATTCTCAATGGCCTGGGTCAACTCTGTCGAGTTGGCGGCCATCTCTTCGGTGGCGGCGGTATTCTCTTCGATCACGGCAGAGACAGTATCCACTGCTTCGACCAGTTCAGATGCGGCCGCGCTGACCTTGGCGGCGGCTGTCCCGGCGTCTTCGGCCTGTTTGTAAACTGATTCGGCGGCGGTCAGGATGTTATCGAGCACCACCCCGGCGGAGTTGGCCCGCGTCACCCCGGCTTCCACTTCACTGGCGGATTCCTTCATGGCGTTGACCGCTTCGTTGACAGTTTTCTGGATGCCCTTAATCAGCGCGGCGATTTCCTTGGTGGCCAGGCTGGAACGTTCGGCCAGCTTGCGGACTTCATCGGCCACAACCGCAAAGCCCTTGCCCTGTTCCCCGGCGCGCGCGGCTTCAATGGCGGCGTTCAGGGCCAGCAGGTTGGTCTGGCTGGCGATATCTTCAATCGTCTCAACGATCGCGCCGATTTCTTCGGAGCGCGTGCCCATCTCTTCCACCTTGGTGGCCGAAAGACCGACCTTGGAGCGGATGGCTTCCATTCCGACGATAGTCTCTTTGACGGTCTTGGCGCCATCGCGTGAGTAGCGCGCGGCTTCGGCAGAATCGCGGGTGACGGCCTTGGCGTTACTGGTGACCTGTTCAATGGCGGCGCTGATGCGCGAAGTAACCTGGGAGGCTTTGCTGATGGCCTTGGCCTGTTCCTGGGCGCCCTTGGCGACGCCTTCAATGGCGCGGCCCATTTGTTCGACGGATCCCGAAGTTTTGGTGACACCGGCAGTTTGCTGGGCGGTGCCGAGCGCCACTTGTTGGATGGTGGTGGCGATTTGACTGGTGGCTTCACCGGATTGTTCGGAAGCGGAAGCCAGCTGACCGGCAGCCGCTGCCACCGAATTGGCGCTATCGGCCACCTGACCGATCACTTCCTGCAAACCTGCTATCATCTTGGAAAAAGCATTTCCCAGTTCATCTTTGGCGGATTTGGGTGTGACTGAGACCGTCAGGTCTTTGTTGGCGATCGTCGCCGCGGCGGCGCCCATGCCCTGCATATAGATAATCAGCCCATCAAAAGCCTGGCCGATCATTCCGATTTCATCCTTGCGTTGGCGTACCTTGTCTTTTTCGGCCTCGCTCATCTCGCGCACCATATCCCCCACGGAAAGCGCCAGCGCCATCCTGGTTACGATGCCCAGCGGATTGGCGATACTGTTCGAAATCAGTATGCCAAGCCCAACGGCCAGCAGCACCACAGCGGCCAGGACAATAATCATGATCGTTGTGGCCTGGCTGGCAAGGGCGGTATTGGATGCAGATGTAGCCCCAGCCTGTTCCACTTTCATCGCTTCCATCGCGTCGATATTGGTCTCAACCGCTTTGGCAGCTGCCAGGGCATCGCCGCGCAGGTAGACCAGCGCTTCATCTTTTTTATCGGCCAGCGCCAGCGCCAGGATTTGATCTCTGAACGGGGTAAAGTCCTGGTATGACTGCTGATAGGTGTCATACAAAGCCCGCATTTCTGTCGATACGATCAACTTCTCATACTCAACCGAGGTCTTGTCGATCTCCGCGGAAAGCTGCTTGATCGAATTGACATAGCCCTGCGCTTCCTCGGGCGTTGTCGCCAGGATGGTGTCACGCAGGTTGACGCGGATGCGCTGGAAGGAGGTGGCGATATCCGCCAATTGGCCGAGCGGCACCGTTTGGTTTTGATAGAGCTTGGTACCGGCCGCGTCAATTTGGCGCAGGTAATAAATGCCCACGGCCCCGACCACGACCGTAAGTAAGGCAATTATCAGGAAGCTGCCGATCAATTTCACGCCTGTCTTTAGATTATTGAGTGCGTTCATGTTGTGGATTCTCCTTGTATTTCTGCATAATAAATCCGACACCCGGATAAAGTTTTCAATAGTGTGATGATTGACCCCCTATTTTCTGCGGGGATTTCAATCGCCCTTCTGTGAGTATGTCTCAATAACATTATTTCACATCGTCTCTTTTTGTAATACCGTAGTTGTACGGTATTGGGGTATGCGCTTTTCCCGTATTTTACAAATATCAACCCCTTTTACTCTTTAACTTCTTTCCACTTCTTTTTTATTGGTTCGCAATCCCAGGTTGACATCGTCCGATTTGCTACACGCGGCTTGATCAACCCGGAAACTTAAGTAAGGCCATCACCAGCGCTGCACATTTTTCACAGAGAAAGCTTGAAAAACGCCACAACCCGATAACTTCTTACTGAGAAGTTGATAGCATCTTCCCAAGAGACCGATAGCAGAAGCGGCGAAGCAATGATTCGCCCCTTCTGCTTGCATTGAATTGCCGCCAAAAACATGCTGTTTCCAAAATACGGGGAATAGCGCATATCTCAATACCGTACATTTACGGTATTGCAAAAAGGCACGTTGTGAAATAATGGTACTGACATCACCAAGCTTCGCATTGAGGAAACCCGGAATGCAAATCCCGCATCCCCCATCGATCCTGCCAGACAAACGCAAACGGAGAATTTGAAAATGATTGACCTGATGAGTTTCCGGACATCCATGCTAAACGCAGACGAATACGGCCGCCGCGCGCTCCTGGCGCACCTGCCCTCCACAGATGATGTTGGCACACTGCTAGAAGCGGCCAATTACCTGTCTGACCCCAGCCCATCCGTCTGTGAAGCGGCAGCGGAAGCCTTAATCCGCTGCGCAAATCGCACGGCGGCCATCGTAGCCAGTGTGCATCTTTATTCTGATAGCCCATCCGAGCGCGAATATACCCTGTCAGTCTTATCCAGCCTGGGAGAAAATACGCTACCGGTTTTGAAAACATTGCTCACAGATGCCGACCCAGCCATTCGGAAATTTGCCTGTGTCGCCATGTTGGACATGCCCTGCAAAGGCACCGCCAAATTGCTGTGCTCAGCGCTGCTGGATGAAGAACCGCTAGTGGCATGCACGGCTGCCGAAGCCCTGGGACACCTGAAACATCCCCACACAACCCAGGCCCTGATCCAGGCCCTGAGAAGCTCATCGTCCCAGGTTCGCAGCGCAGTATTGATGGCCCTGGGCAATATCGGGGATAGCTCTGCCGTGGAAGCCATCATTTCCGTTGCGCCTCAATTAGGCCGGGATGAGTTGTGCATTGCCATCCAGGCTATGGGCACTGCCTGTGGAACCACCCCTGAACTGGCCTGGCCTTTCTTCATCGAACATTACGGCTCTGAAAACATCACTATTCAAAACACAGTTCTGTTTGCAGTCAATGAATTGGTTGCGAAAGATGTCTGCCTGCCGGAGGGTTTCAAGCAATTCGTGTCGAAGACGGTGGAAAAGAAAATATTCGATCTGGATGCGGGCGTTCGCCTGGCGGCGGCCAACGTTTTGAAAGAATCACAAGGCGCGGAGGCCATCCGGTATCTGCGTCTTATGGAGCATGATCCTGATCCCGATGTTCAAAACGTGGTGATGTGTGGCTTGATCCACAACGGCGTTTACTCACCCATGGAACTACTGGTTACCGCGCATAAAACACAGAATTCGGCCTCAGCCCGACTTTGCGCGCTGCGGACTCTCGTCCAAACCATTGACGAAACCACGGCGCTGCCGGTTGGTTTTCTGCCGGAATTGGAATGCGTTATCAATGAGACCAAAGATGAACCGCTCAAGGCTACGGCATTGAGTGTATTGCTGTGTGTCAGTCCCGATCAAGGCATCCCGCTGATTTTATCCGCCTTCAAAGCGGCGAACAGAATTCAGTCGGAAGCTCTCATCCAGGAAATCATGGGCTGCCCGCCAGATAAGCTGACCCGCCTGACTTTGGAAGGTTACGGCAATCTTCGGTTACGCTTAAGATTGTTACAATTGTTCCAATCCAAAAAGGATATAACCTTTTTGGGGAGTACAATCGAAGGGCAAACACTGCTGATTGCCGGGATGGGGGATGATGACGTCAGAGTCCGAGCTTGCACGATCACCATCCTCAATCGCATTGCTGCAGCGTGGGCGCAAAACCTGGTTCAACGGACGAACACTTAACATCAGATGGCGCTATTGGAGAATACATAATGGCTTCCAAAAAATCAATTTCCACATCTGAAGACCAGACTTTCCAACTGATGTTTGAGAGCCATACCGCCATCATGCTGCTGATCGAGCCTCAAACTGGCATCATCCTTGAAGCCAATTCAGCGGCGCTGGGTTTTTATGGCTATCCCAAATCCATCTTGTGCAGCATGTCAATCGATGAAATAAATTTCCTGCCAACCGAGAAATTCGCAGAGGTGTATCAGAAATCTCTGATAGAGCAACAGGATGCCATCATTTCACAGCGTATGTCCAGTGGGGAAGAGCGCATTGTGGAAGTAAACTCATCTCTCGTAGATTTTCAGCATCAGCAAGTATTTTTCTCCATTTTTCATGACATTACCGGGTACAAGCA
>CAILYI010000035.1 GCA_903838415.1 uncultured Anaerolineae bacterium
AGTCCCTTGTGCGTTTGACGCCGCGGGGATAGAGGGCGCCGTAGTTCGCCCGGTCAGACTCGTTCTGGCGAAATAAAAAACCTAAAAATTAGTCATTGGAATATATGTCTATATTTTTGAGAACTATTGCGTTCCAATTTTTCAGTAAAATCTCTTGGTGATAAGGAACAAAGCGTGGCCAAGAATCCGAGTACGATAAAATACCCCAAATCCCTGAAACCATCCCTGATTGCGCCTTGCGGGATGAATTGTGGCCTGTGCGTCGCTTACATCAGAGACACGAATCCTTGTCCGGGCTGCGATGATGTCAGTTCCTACCAACCAAAAACCCGCGCCACCTGTCGGATTAAATATTGCGAGGAACCAAGACTGGAATTCTGCTTTGAATGTCAACAGTTCCCGTGCCCGCGCATACGTCAATTGGACAAGCGCTATCGAACAAAATATGGCATGAGCATGATCGAGAATCTTGAGAGCATCCGTGAACTTGGGCTCGAAAATTTTATCTCGCGAGAAAAGAATCGTTGGCAATGCCCGGCTTGTGGTGGCTTGATCTGCGTTCACAGGGAAAGTTGTGTCTATTGCAGCCGCCCGAGAAGCGAGTCATCATCTCCCGAATAAGGCAACCTGCAAAATCCGGAAAAACGGATCCGACATAGAAAAACGCCCCCTGCGCAAATTCCGCAGAGGGCGTTTTCTTTATTAATTTCGCAGAGCGTTCGTATTACTTGATTTCAGGCGCTTGCGCCTTAGAGCGCATCACTGCCCAGACAAGCACGCCAACCAACGCCAGCGCAACCACCCAAACGCCCACAAGAGTTCCGCCTGTGGCACCAGCATATTGAACGATGATGGGCGCAATGATGACCGAGACCAGGTTAACAACCTTGATCATCGGGTTCAAAGCAGGACCAGCTGTATCCTTGAAGGGATCACCGACCGTATCACCCACAACGGCAGCCTTGTGTCGTTCGGAGCCTTTGCCAGTATTCTTTTCTTTGTTGCGAGGCTCGTCTTCGATCAATTTCTTGGCATTATCCCAAGCACCGCCTGAATTGTTCAGGAACACCGCCAGCAATTGGCCGGAAATAATAATCCCTGCCAGGAAACCGCCGAGCGCCTCAACCTGAAGCATCAAGCCGACCACGATCGGGGTAACAATTCCGAGCAACGCCAGTCCAACCAGTTCTTTCTGGGCCGCAGAAGTGGAGATATCAACAGCCTTTGAGTAATCAGGCTTGACTTTGCCTTCGAGAACTCCCAAGCGGAACTGACGGCGGGCTTCTTCCACAATCAAGGCTGCAGCGCGGCTGACGGCCTGAATTGCAAACGAGGAGAATAACCAGGGCAGCGCGCCACCGATCAACATCCCAACAAAGACCTGCGGGATATCCACGCGGATACCGATGTTGGAGATCAATTTTTCAGTCGGAATATTCAGCCCAACCTGGGCGCGGGTCACATCCACAATGAACGAGCCAAAGAGTGAAACTGCAGCGATCACCGCAGAACCGATCGCAACACCCTTTGTAATCGCCTTGGTGGTATTCCCGACAGCGTCCAGATCAGACATGATCTTCTGGGCAGCCTTGGTCTCTTTATCTTCCATACCGGACCAGGACATTTCACCAATGCCGTTGGCATTATCCGCAATCGGACCGAAGGAATCCATGGCCACATTGTTGCCAGTGAGCGTCAACATGCCGATACCGGTCATCGCCACACCATAAAGGATGAAATTGGTGCGCTGACCAGGATCCAAGCCAGGGATGGAACCCATGACAAAAATGGAGGCAACGATGGTAATGGCGATCACGAGCACAGACCACACCGACGACTCAAATCCGACCGAGATGCCTTGCAGAATCAAGGTGGCGGGGCCGGTATTGGCCGCTTTTTTAATGTCCTGAACCGGGCTGGTATGCGTCCCGGTGAAGTATTCTGTCAAGCGGTCAATCAGGATAGCCAGCAAAACACCAACGCCAACCACCGTGGGAACACGCCACCAACCACCCCATTTCGCCATTTCGGGGTCATTCAGGTACATGAAACCAGCCGCAAAGAACAACACGGCCGAGATAAGAGCAGATGAGAGGAAACCCTTGAAGATGGCTGCCATAGCATCGCCACCCTTGCCAGGGCCAGCTCGAACTACATACGTGCCGATAATGGAAGATAGCACGCCGATACCACGCACAATCAGCGGGTAGATAATCCACTCCAACCGGTGAGTAATGGCTGAAAGCGCAAGACCCAAAATCAAACCGGAGACAATGGTCACTTCATAAGACTCAAAGATGTCTGCTGCCATACCGGCGCAGTCACCGACGTTGTCGCCCACCAAATCCGCAATCACGGCCGGGTTGCGAGGATCATCTTCAGGGATGTCGTTTTCAACTTTACCAACCAGGTCAGCGCCGACATCCGCAGCCTTGGTGAAGATACCGCCGCCCACGCGCATGAACAAAGCCAGTAGGGTCCCACCAAACCCAAAGCCGAGTAAAGCATCCGGGGCAGCCTTTCCGAGCAGGATGAAGATAATCGTGCCGCCAAACAGACCGAGTCCATCGGTCAACATGCCGGTGATCGTGCCCGTGCGGTAGGCGATGCGGAGAGCATCGGCAAAAGAGCGCCGCGCCGCCGAAGCCACGCGCACATTCCCCTGCACAGCCATTCGCATGCCAATCTGGCCGACGGTCAAAGAAAAGCCCGCGCCCATGATAAATGCAATGGCGCGAGCGAAGCCAATAATCAGGCGAACCTGATCTTGGGATAAATCCTTAAAGCGCTCAAGCGCTTCAGGAGTCGGTGGCACAATGTAAACTGAAAAGAAAAGCGCAACGGTAAGGATCGCGATCAGCGGCAGAATGGAATTCAACTGTCGCTTCAAATATGCATCTGCGCCGTCACGAATGGCCCCCCAGACCTCTTGCATCTTCTCAGTGCCTTTGTCTTCGCGCAAAATCTGGGTGCGCAAAAACCAGGCGTATGCCAGACCAAGGATTGCTACACCCAGAACACTCCAGATGGCAACCTGCTCAAATGTGGTCAGTCCTTGCATCATAACTGTCGTTCCCTCCCGCAGAAAAATTTAGATGACCGATTTGCTGTCGGTCACCTTCATATATATTACTGAAAAATTGTACAATGGATAAGGGCTACGGTCAAGAATAAGTTCACATTTCTGGTGTCGAATATTTAATAGATTAGCATTCTATTAGAATTATGGGATAACGCAACAAGTCGGGAAGAGATAATGCAACTCAAAAAATAAGGGGGAAGCAACTCAAGAAAAGGCATAAA
>CAILYI010000036.1 GCA_903838415.1 uncultured Anaerolineae bacterium
ACCGGAGTGTTGATCTGCGTGAAATCCTAAACGCGATTTACTATCTCATTCGGACAGGCTGTCAGTGGCGGATGTTGCCGCATGATTTTCCAGCTTGGCGAACCGTCTATTATTACTTCAGTTTTTGGCGCAGAACCGGCGCGTGGATCAAAATGAATACGGATTTTCGTTGCGATTTACGCCAAGCCAATGGTCGAGATCCAGAACCGAGTGCCGGGGCCATTGATAGCCAATCGGTCAAGACCACTGAAGAATGTACTGAACGCGGGTACGATGCAGGAAAATGCATCAAAGGCCGAAGACGTCACATTTTAGTGGACACACTAGGCCTGCTCTTATTTGCTTTGGTGCTGACCGCCGATGTTCAAGACCGGGATGGTGCGAAAATGTTGTTCGAGAAAGTCAAAGAATGCTTTCCGCGTTTGAAGCTGGTTTGGGCAGATGGCGGTTATGCAGGAAAACTGGTGGATTGGGTCAAGCAGTTCTATCGTTGGGTCTTGGAAATTGTGAAACGGACGGACGATATGAAAGGCTTTGTACTCTTACCACATCGCTGGGTCGTCGAACGGACCTTTGGTTGGGTGAACCGCTGGCGTCGGTTGAGTAAAGATTATGAGCGTCTGACCGAGACAAGTGAAACCTTGATCTACGCAACCATGACCAGGCTGATGGTCAGACGGCTGGCAAGGATGAAGGCAGGTCAGGTGACATCATAGGTCGGATTCCGTCTTGGAACCACAAAGGAGGTCATTACGGATGGCAAAATATTTCCTTGAGAGGTGGCTGGTGCTCAACGCACGTCAGTTTGGCTAAATATTTACTTGGAAATAACCCAGAATGCCAATTAAATCGAATTCTTAAACAGGCTCTGATGCGGGATTCCGCACCCCATCTTTTAGCAGGGATTTCATAGCGTATTCGGGACGCAATTCATCATTAAGTGAACCACAGAGAAACAGAATGTTGTTGGTCATAGCGCCTTGATGGTTCAAATTATAGTGATGCGGCATTAATGAATGTCCAACGGCGCGTTAAAGTTTGTTAAATATTTACATGGCTGGCGTATTGACTTCCTGGATAAATCCCGATTTCATCCAAGGTGGATAGTTTTTGTGATATTTATTATTATCCAAACGTTAACATTCATTTCCACTCTTTTCGACTGCGAACGATTAAACTAAAAGAAAAGCATATTTCCGTAAAAAGCCATCTCCTGAAAAACAAAGAACGAGGCTATGCCAAATATCGCCGCGATTGATGCCGGTTCCAATGCCATCCGATTGATGGTCAGTCGCCTGAATGGGGATGGGGAATTGGAAACCTTGGAAAATTTACGCCTGCCTGTGCGCCTGGGGCAGGATGCTTTTACTTCTGGTCAATTCAGCGAACAGACGATGCAAATGGCAGTGGATGCGTTCCTGCGTTTTCGCAAAGTGACCGAAGTTTTTGAAGTTACTCAGACCCGTGCGGTGGCTACAAGTGCCATGCGTGAAACCGCCAATAGCGATTTGTTGATGGAGCGGATCACCTTCGAGACGGGGTTTACCCTTGAACTTATCAGCAGCGAGGAAGAAGCCCGGATCATCCATCTTGCTGTCACCCGAAAGATGAACCTGAAAGGCAAGCAGGCCGTTTTAATCGATATCGGCGGGGGTAGTGTGGAAGTGACCGTCTCGAATGGTGAAAACATTCTCTCCACCGAAAGCTATGGCATGGGGACCGTCCGTTTATTACGCAAGCTGGATACGGCTGAAGGAAAAAAACTGCCCTTCAATCGCCTGGTACGCGAATATGCAGAATCTGCTCGTCGCCACATCGATCGTGAAATTGGAAACGAAAAAGTGGATGTCTGCCTGGGTACCGGCGGTAACCTGGAAGAAATGGGGCGGCTGCGTAAGCGTCTCTTTAAACGGGACCGTGATGATCTCATCAGCTTGGATGAATTGGAGCGGCTGGTGGAAAAACTGAGTGAGCTGAGCGTGGATGAGCGGATCAAAAAATTTGACCTTCGCCCCGATCGCGCTGATGTTATTCTTCCAGCAACCGTCGTTTTGCTAATGATCGCTCGAGAAATTGGGGTGAAGGAAGTTCTCATTCCTGGCGTGGGCCTGAAGGATGGCGTTCTGCTAGAAATGGCACCTCTGGCACTAGGTCCCAGCCTACCGCGTCGCGATCAGGCGCTGGCCTCAGCTGAACAGATGGGACGCAAATACGCCTACGACGCTGAACACGGTACCTTTACGGCCCGTCTGGCGGCACATCTCTTTAATCAATCGCTTTCGTTACACCACCTGACTGAAAACGAGCGTCTGCTGCTCGAAATTGCCGCAAGATTGCATGACATCGGACACTTTGTCAATACGCTCGAACATGACAAGCACGGATATTATCTCCTCTGCTATCACCCGCTGATTGGGCTAACCGCGGCGGAACAGGCTGTCGTCGCCAACCTTGTCCGTTACCATCGTAAGGATACCCCCACTATCGCAGATGAGAATTACAAACTATTGCCCCCCAAAGACCGACTGGCGGTGACTAAATTATGCGCGCTGTTGCGTCTTGCAGACGCGCTGGATACCAGTCATACCAGTCGAGTGCAAACAGTCGACCTTGAACAACGCCGCGAGGGCCTATGGCAGCTTAAATTGTCAGGGGATGGCGAATTCATGCTTGAAAAATGGACACTTGAAAAACGCAAGACGCTTTTTCAGGATGTCTTTGGTATCAAATTAGAGATTGCATAAACTATATCTGCTCAGGAATTTTGCTAACAGCCATCAACCAGCTTGCGGTTTCTGTCAGGATCGTCACACTGAATTGATCAATGCTCCCTTGAAATTACAAACGATTTTGTTACTTTCTGGCGTGAAACGTCAGACCAACCATTCCCATGGGAATGTCAAAAAAAGGAAAAGCCATGAATTTATACTTAATGCGTCACGCCATCGCGGCCGAATCAGATGAAAATACTGAGGATAGCCAACGTGCTCTAACCGAAAAAAGGCAGATGAAGTTGACCAAAATAGCCAGCAATCTGGAAAATCTCGATGTAAAGTTCGATCTGATTCTAACCAGCCCCTATCTGCGCACCCGGCAGACAGCCAGCGTGGTGGCAGATGCCCTGAAACTCAAGAAAAAATGCGTGATCGAAAGCGAAAATCTCAGTCCGCTCGGTTTCGCAGACAAACTGGTGGAAGAAATCAATACTGTCGAACCTGTTGAGAATTTGCTGCTCATCGGACATGAACCTTTCCTTAGTCAATTGATCGGCGTGCTGGTTGTGGGCGATGCCAGTCTGAGAATTAACCTGAAAAAAGCTGGACTGTGCAAACTTTCCACCGAGCAACTGACTTATGGTCGCTGCGCTACACTAGAATGGCTGTTGACACCGGCACAGTTGGTTGCAATTTAATCTCCAGAAGATCAGAATGAAGCGAGTCTTGTTCCTTCGCCTACAGTGGTCCTTTAAATATCCGGCATCTTTTGAAGGGATTGATGATGAGAATTTCGCTACGTTCCGTGAAATTAGCGACCAGATTGAACAAATATCCGTGTCTGGCTGATATCTCCTGATACGGTGACTTAGCGTCAAAACCCGTTCATCGGTAATGGAACTGCTCTTGCCGAGTATATCCACTAAAGTATTTTTACTAAATGTTAACGCCCCCTTCCAGGGGCGTTAATCGTTTCAGACTATCCTTTGTGTACGAGAGAAAGGATAACTTATGGGACTCGCTGATTTACACATGCACACGATTTACAGTTACGACGGCACCGCCACTGTCCCCGCTGTGTTGAAACGCGCCAAACAGGTTGGTCTGGATCTGATCGCGATCACCGACCATGACGAAATTCGCGGGGCGCTGCTGGCCGAACAACTGGCCTCCCAATTTGGGATTCAGGTCATCCCTGGTGTGGAAATTACCACCGCAGAAGGCGATTTGCTGGCGCTCAACCTGCGTAAACTGGTTCCAGCTGGGCTGCCGCTGATTGAAACCATTCAACGCGTTGGGGAGTTGGGTGGCTTTTGCTTGGCCCCGCACCCGATGGCTACCGGGATGGCGATGAAAAGTCTGAGCGCTTTTTCCATCCGCCGGGCCTTACTTCAACCAGATACAGCCCAGATTTTGCTCGGGATCGAAACCTATAATGCCACCGCGCTCGACCGTGAGGGCAACCACGCAGCCAAAATTCTGGCGGACCGCTTAGGCGTGGCCCAAACCGGGAGCAGTGATGCGCATGTCCTCGACGCTATTGGATTGGGTGCAACAATTTTCCCTGGTCAGACCATGGACGCGCTGATTGCCGCGCTTTGGATAGGAACGACACAGGTTCAAAAAGGACCAGAATGGGGCGCTGTCCGGGTATTGAGCAAATGGGCCGCCAACTATGTTCTCAGCACTCCGGCGCGTTTGCTACCTGCCCTGGCGCAGTAACAGTGAATAAAAGCCCCGATAAGATTACAAGGAAAATCATATGGAATTACTTCTTGGAATTTCAATTACTGCCTTCCTGACGGTTGTCAGCCTGGATGTGGCGCAACACCGCCGGGAAAATCTCAAGCATCTGAAAATGAGCCACAATGAGCGCCATTAAACATATTTTAGTTACCAATGATGATGGTGTTACGGCCCCTGGTTTATTAGCGCTTGCCAAAGCAGTATCCACCATCCCAGATACAAAAGTCAGCATCCTTGCTCCGGACCGCAACTGGTCTGGCGGGGGACATGTCAAAACCCTGGAGCGTCCGCTGCGAGTCAAAGAAGTGGCCCTTGCTGATGGCACAACCGCCTTTGCCAGTGATGGCGCGCCATCTGACTGCGTAGCGCTGGCCTTATTAGGTTTTTTCGAAGAGAAAATCGATCTCGTCGTTTCTGGTATCAATCCTATGCCCAACCTGGGGCATGATGTTACCTATTCTGGCACTGTCACCGCTGCAATGGAAGCCCTGATCTGGGATACACCTGGTATCGCTTTCTCGCTTGGCTCACTTGAAAATCACCTCGGCGCACTGGATTACACCGCTGCAGCTGGCGTCGCCCGCCATGTCGCGGAAATTTCGATGGCGCATCGCTTTCCTCCAGGAATGTTGCTCAATGTCAACATCCCCTATTTGCCAGCGGATCAACTTAAAGGGACTCGCATCACTCGCCAGGGGCTACGCGTTTATCGCGATCGGCTGGATAAACGAGTTGACCCACGCGGGCGCCCATACTATTGGATTGGGGGTGACTCTCCCACTGGAACACCCGAGGAAGGCACCGATGTAGGTGCGCTTTCAGCAGGATATGTCTCCATCACTCCTATTCAACTTGACCTGACCATGTATACATCCATCCCAACCCTGGGGGATTGGGGCTGGGAAAACAGGTAAACATAGCAGCTATCGAAATGGAGATGCGTCAAAGCGCTGGCAGGCTGTGGTCAAATAGCCGCCGCCTTACATGCTAAACGACCTGACCTGCCCGGTGCCCGTCTCTTCCACGATCACCTGCGACACGATGGACAGGAATAGAGCCGCGATGATGGCGGTCTGATCAATCTTGTTCAGGATATGCAGGGTCTCGTTGAGTGCCTTCTGCCCATCGCGCTCCCGGAAAGGGAACGCTTTTGGTACGGATGAGCAATGGATACAGTTATCCACGGGAACGCAACACTGGACTCATTAACTATTTTCCGCTCCCCCTACTTCAGGGTATAAACTGCGAATTTTGAGCCGTTTTCCGTATTCTCAGCAAAAACTTCGCTGATTTTCTACCTATTTCTGTTCGATTCGCTGAAAGCCAGATGAAATCTTTGGAAATTTCGGCAAAAACCACGGCGAATGAGCCCAAAATCTGCTTTTGGGCAAACCCTGTTTAACAGGGGGCGGAAAATAGGTATCTACCCAATGTTATTGGTTGTGATAGCGTTTTTTTGCTGAAATAGCAAGCTGATTTTGATGGATACCTTGCAGCGCAGATCGATCCGACCTTTCATTAGATATCTTGCAAAAGTCATCGTTGACGAAAAAAATGTCCTTCGACTACGCTTTTTTGCATCTTTGGATACCGTCCAGAGCGGAGGGCGGCGCGAATTTTGCGCCGTATGTAGTCGAAGGACGCTCCGCTCAGGACTTGTGCAAGAGATCTATTTCATCGTGAATGTTATGACTCTTGTGTCGGAAGCGGCAATGGCGCTTCTCCCGGTCACTTCGTTTGTTTTTGGGCGATGACGACGTAAGGGTAAGGCAGTTTGGGTGTAATGGTGGAATAATCGGTGCGCGGATAGTGGGCCGTGGGTGGCAGGCTCTGCAGCCACTCATCGTGTTCCTTTTGTTTTTCGAGGCGCCACTGGGCCGTTTTTTCCTGGAGTACGGCTTCAGGAGTAGTTCCCAGGGTCTGCAAGACTTTGAAGTAGCCATGCTGCTGCAGCGCCCGGCTTGTCTCAGTAATCCCGCGAGTGCTGCCCCACATCCACTGCCCCAGGGTAACGCGGTAAGGTTCTCCACGCCAGTTGGGATGCAGGTTGTAGCCATATAGGAATAACAATCCGCCTGGTTTGAGCGCCTGATGCAGGCGGTAGAGGCCGTGGAAAAAGTCAACCTGATCGACGTAGAGCATGGATGAAAAGGAACAAGCCCCCTCGAAGGCCGCTTCCGCGTCAATTTCAGTGATTGCGCGCTCCCAAAATTCGACAGTGGGGAACTGCTGGCGGGCGCGCATGAGCATGGCAGGGGAAAGATCGCTCCCTGTCGCTCGGAAACCTCGCTCGAGCAGGCGCCCGATGACCGGGTCGCCGTGCCCGCAGCCTGCATCCAGCACCTGGCCACCCGGCGGAAGTTGCGCCAGCCAGCCATCGAAGGCCTCGTTCAGCAAGGGTTTGGCAAAATAATTTTCCTGGTAATCGACTGAAACCTGGTCATAGGCCCGGCGGTTGAGTTCGCGCGCGAAGGGCCAGTCGCTGAAACCGGGCGGGAACTGTCCCGGGTCCGGGTGGCAATCCTGGCAGGCCGCCTCCAACTCCAGGATCAGTTCACGCATAAAGCGCAGACCATCCTCCAGTTCAATGGACACCAGGCGCAGATCCAGCATCCGCATCCCGGGTGAGCTGTGCCCAAAAACCGCGCCGATGTCGACGGAAATATCCAAGGTATAGCTGACCGAAGTCTGCTCCTCGTCGTTTTCATCGGGATAAGTGTGTTTCTCGCGCAAGAGCGAAAGACTGGTTTCAGGGAGCATATCCCCAAAGCCAAAGTGCTGCGTTTCGTCCCGCTCGAAATTTTCCAGCCGCTCCAACTGCCCCTGGCAGATGTCGCCCCAGGCGTGCGAGAACGCGTTGCGGGTGTAATAGACCGGCAGTCCCTGGACGCTGTAACGGATTTCGAGCCAGAAATTGGTGCTGGCATTGAAATTGCTCCCGCTGCCAATCACAAATTGCTGCCCAGATGTCCCGCCTGCCCCCCAGACGATGACTTCCAGCGCTTCCACACTGAGCGGAGTATGTTCGGTGGATTCTTTGATGATTTCGATTTTAGCCACCTGATTTTGTCCTTTTCGCATTTCTGGCGGGCGATTTTGGAGAGTTGTTCGATGGTGAGTAGAAAATCAGCCTCGCACGCCTGCCAAAGTTCGAAGCAATTTCCCCTTTGCAAAACCTGGCTTACCAATGTTCATAGCGTACCAGATCGGTCAACGGTTTGCGGATTTTCGGGCCTGGCTGGTCAGCCGGGTAGCCGAGCGGCGTGAATATGACCGGTTCCACCTCGGCAGGCAGGCGCAGGACAGCCCGGGCAGCCTCCACCTTGAAGGCTGCGATCCAGCAGGTGCCCAGCCCCAGGTTGGCCGCCGCCAGGATCAGGTGGTCAGCCACAATCGCCGCGTCGATCAAGCGGGCATTGAAGCGGTCGCTCTCACGCACCCAGGCCTGGGAGGAGATGGCGCAGATTGCAATTACCAGTGGCGCCTGGACAAACCAGGGACGGTGGTAAATCTGTCCGATTTCAGCTTCGCGCCCGGCGGTGTGCATCACCACCAGTTGGAAAGGCTGCCGGTTGGCGGCGGTCGGTGCCAGGCGTGCCGCTTCGAGAACCGCCTGTAGTTTCTCGTCTTCCACTGATTCCGGGCGATAGGCGCGAACGCTGTAACGGGCGGCGATTAAGTCTGAATATTCCATAAAGAATCCTTTTCGCATTAAAAACGTTTATCGCAGTACATAGTAGGGATAATCCTTCCTAACCGAATGGAACATCGGTGGATTGTCCTAAAAGGTGCTGGTCAGGTTTTGGGGAGTCGCCTTTAGAGTCAGGTGTGGCTGTTGGCGCTGGTTCCAACTTCAGCAGCCACTGCGAACAAATAGGGTGATAAGGTTCATCAATAAGCGCTTTGAAGAAGCTTTGTCCACGAACAGGGCCTGGCCGAGTGCGGTGCCATAGGCAAACGGCTCGAATTGGAGCTATCGGGTTAGTAAATTCTTTGTCAGTTGTATGTGACAAGAATGAACGAACGTTCGTTGATATTCATTTGACCACTCGTATTTCATATTTATTATATACACGTTACTCCCATCATGTCGCACCGTGATGAATTTGATCCCCAAATAGAGAAACCGTGAGATTCTTGGATATCTTGCGCCCCTTAAAAACCGACGGATTCTCAAACCATTTGTGGTATGATGTTGCCCTACAACCGAATAGTCCCTGAGACAACCCGATGGCCCGGATGCCAGGGTGTAAAGGTGGAAGCTGGTGCAAGTCCAGCGCTGTGCCGCAACTGTAAGTTGGTTCGCCAACAAGCCAGGACGCCTATCGCAGGAACGCTCGTCTAATCCCTTCTCGAAGCAAGGAGGTGGAGCACGTAACTGTATCCATTGTATGATTTCTTGCCGACCGATTAGGTCGGTATTTTTTTTAATCCACACTCAAGGAGCCGCTATGATTCGCAAGACCCTATTTTTGATCGTCCTCACCGCCCTGTTGATGACGGGCTGCGCCCCGGCAGCCAGCCCCGCGCCGGTGACTGTTGCGCCGACTGCCACTGTCCTTCCTGCCACCGCGGAACCGACCTCCACGCCGGTTCCGGCCGGGATGACGCTCACCGACGGTTTGGGCCGTCAGGTGAAATTGGAGGCCCCCGCGCAGAGAATTGTCTCCCTGGCGCCATCGCTCACCGAAGTCTTATTTGCCATTGGCGCAGGCGGGCAGGTCGTCGGGCGCGATGATTTTTCCGATTATCCCGAACAAGCCCTGCAGTTGAAAAGCATCGGTTCCACCTACGAAACGCTCAATACGGAGGCCATCCTGGTGCTCAAGCCCGATCTGGTCCTGGCGGCCGGTTTCAACTCGCCTGAACAGATCAAGGCGCTGGAAAACTTGGGCGTGACGGTTTATTTTTTCGAAAATCCGACCGACTTTGAAGGCATGTACCGGCACCTGGAAATCATGGGCGAGTTGACGGGTCACAGCGCCGAAGCGCAGGTCCTGACCGCTACGCTGCAGCAGCGCGTGACGCTTTTGACGGCAAAAGTGGCGAAGCTCACCGAAAAGCCGACCGTTTTTTATGAGATTGACGGCACTGACCCGGCCAAACCCTGGACTACTGGCCGCGACACCTTTATGGATGCGATGATTGGCATGGCGGGCGGCGTGAATATCGGCGGCGTGCTGGCCGATCCCTTTGCGCAAATCAGCCTGGAGGAAGTTGTGAAGCAGGATCCCGCTTTCATTGTCCTGGGCGATGCCAAGTGGGGCGTCACCACCGAATTGCTTGGTCAGCGCGCCGGTTGGGACGGATTGACTGCTGTCAAGTCTGGCAGGGTTTGGGATTCAGCAACAAGTCCGATAATGAAGAGAAAAGGGGGTGGACAGAAGGAAGCAGACAGAAAAGGTGGGTTGGACGAGAAAAATTGGTCAAAAAG